>CAMWGU010000099.1 GCA_947173895.1 uncultured Bacteroides sp.
ATTTACAGTTGTATATAAAATATACACACTTGTATATTACAACTAATTATAGTTGTAACTTATACAACTGTTAAGTGGAGTGTGGTAGAAATAAATAATAAAAGGCTTATTTACTTTTGTATATATATAAACATGTTTACTAATTATTCTTAAAAGTAAATTCCTTCTATATTTATTGCATATTTTGTCATCACGAGCTATTGATTCTAATAGATTTCTTTGCGGTCAATAATATTCTCCTTATTAGATGTTTGCGTAGAGGTTAGTGCAAAGGTAAAATACGGCCATATTTGTGTATAAGGGCACGCATTGATGGAAATAATCGATTCTAAAAGGGTGAAAAAGAAGATATTAATCTAATAATTAACATATTATCCCTGATTTTATATTCTTCCATTTCTTTCTATCTAGAGAAATGGAAGATGAAATTGCAATCGAATGGGTAATATAAGGAATTTAAATGTAAAATATTATCCTTTATATTTTTGTTATAAGGCCTCTTGGAAGAGATTGCACAAAAAATCCTCTCGATGTGTTAGGACTGAAAACATCGAGAGGAAATCAAACTGTTTACTTTTTGTTTAATGAAGAATTGTATATACAAGTTCCCGCAATAGCTCTCCATCTCTTGCAGATGCGTTTCCTACCCCTTTTGATTTGGCATCGCAGTAACGAATTTCACCAATAATTTGCATAACCTTTACCCCGCTATATTTCCTCATTGCAAACAGATAGTCCTTGGATTGCCATGGTGATTTGAATCCTAGCTGACTGGCGATACCTTGTTCTGATTTCTCAGGTGCATAATATGCCAACATCAAATTAGAGAAGAAATTGAATAACACAGCCAGCGTCATCTGTAAAGGGTTTGTTTTGGGATTCTCTTCAAAGTATTTTATTATCTGATTCGCTTTGAATACATCTTTAGCAATTAAAGCATTTCTAAGTTCAAAGTTATTATAGTCTTTGCTTATGCCAATATTCCGCTCTATCTGTTCAGGGGTAATACGTCTTTGTCCTTTGGGAAGTGTGATAATTAATTTTTCCAGCTCACCTGCCATACGACTTAAGTCCGTTCCTACAAATTCGGCCATCATTTCTGTGGCTTTAGGTTCTATCTCTACAGACTTACGTTTCAGATAAGAAGAGATAAACCCGGGTAACTGAACCTCCTTTATTTTTTTCGATTCGAAAAGGACTCCCACTTTGTCGATTTCAGCTGCCAATTTTTTTCTTCTGTCTAGTGTGCCATGCTTATGGCATAGCACTAGAATAGTAGATTCCAACGGCTTTTGAAGATAGAAGGATAATTCTTCCATATTTTTTACATTCTGCGCTTCCTTTACTATTACAACCTGATATTTGGCCATCATTGGATAACGTTTGGCTACATTGATAATGGTTGCTATGTCGATATCTGTTCCATAAACGATTGTTTGGTTGAATTCTTTTTCACTTTCATTTAACACAGTTTGTGCGATATATTCAGCTATTCGGTCTATGTAATAAGACTCTTCCCCCATTAGATAATAAACGGGTTTATAAAGGCGTTTTTTTAAATCACGCGCTATTTCTTCGTATGTTGTCTCTTTTGCCATAAGCAGTAAAATTACCAATCAAATTTCAGGTGTTTAACCGTTTTCTTTTCATCAATAATCATTCGTAGCGAGGCTATGCCTATTTCTACGTGCTCCTTTGCATATCGTTGGGTTACGATGCTATCGCTTTTCTCCGTCTTTACTCCTTCGGGGATCATCGGCTGGTCGGACACCAGAAGCAATGCTCCGGTGGGAATATGGTTGTAGAAGCCGGTGATAAACAAGGTGGCGGTCTCCATATCCACACACATAGCATGGGTTTTCAACAGATAGTTTTTAAATTCCTCGTCATGCTCCCAAATGCGTCGGTTGGTGGTATATACCGTTCCGGTCCAGTAGTCACGAGCGTGGTCGCGTACTGCCGACGAAACTGCGCGTTGTAGCATGAATGCAGGTAAAGCCGGCACTTCAGGCGGATAATAGTCGTTGGATGTTCCTTCTCCTCGGATAGCTGCAATAGGAAGAATCAAATCACCCAATTTGTTCTTTTTGTCTATACCTCCACATTTTCCTAAAAAAAGGCATGCCTTGGGTTGGATGGCACCCAGGAGGTCCATTATAATAGCAGCATTGGGACTGCCCATACCGAAGTTAATGATAGTGATGCCTTCTGCATGTGCCGAAGTCATATTGGCGTCCCGCCCCAGCACCGGTACATTGAACCTGTCGGCAAAAAGCTCCACATATTTATTGAAATTGGTCAGAAGGATGTATTCTCCGAAATCATCTAGGCTTCTTTTTGTGTAGCGTGGAAGCCAGTTTGCTACAATTTCCTCTTTTGTTTTCATAATCTTTTGTATTTTTGTATCGGAATTACCGAATTATACTTATGCAAATTTACTAAATGTTATTATTAAACTTACCACCCTACGAAACTAAAATAGCGGAGCGAAACGGGAAAAAAGTGATTTTTGATATTCTTCGCAAAAGATACGTCGCCCTTACGCCGGAAGAATGGGTACGACAACATTTTATTCATTTTCTGACAGATTATAAAGGTTACCCGAAAGGATTATTGGCCAACGAAATACAGTTGGAGTTGAATGGAACAAAGAAACGTTGCGACACAGTGCTTTACAATAAAGATTTGAGCGCCAAACTGATTGTGGAGTATAAAGCTCCGCATATAGAAATCACACAAACCGTATTCGATCAGATCACTCGGTATAATATGGTTCTTAAAGTAGATTACCTGATTGTCAGCAATGGCCGCAACCATTATTGCTGCCGTATTGATTATCCTACAAAAACTTATGTTTTTCTTCCTGATATCCCTCATTATACGGCATTGTGAAAAATAAAACATTCCAGGCAAGTTTTTTTAAAGACTTACCCGGAATGTTTTATCTATTACGTCCTCTGCTTGAGCAAAGAATAAAGTATTGTTTTTTATCTTTTGACGCTTTCCAGATGTTGTTCGGCAATCACACCGGCCAATTCGGGGTCGACCATGATACGTCCACAGTATTCGCATACAATAATTTTTTTGCGCATACGGATATCTAGCTGTTTCTGAGGCGGAATCTTATTGAAGCAGCCGCCACATGCATCACGCTGAACGTATACGATTCCCAAACCATTGCGCGAATTTTTACGGATACGCTTAAATGCCTGTAACAGACGCGGTTCGATGGTTGTTTCCAATACTTTAGCTTTTTCTCTCAACTTTTCTTCTTCCTGCTTTGTCTCGGAAATAATTTCTTCCAGTTCGCATTTCTTTGCTTCCAGGTCTTTTTTTCTTTCTTCCAAGTCCTCGTTGCTACGCTCTATTTCTTCGTTCTTAGCTTTTTCGGCTGCGATAAATTCTCTGATTCGCTTTTCACAAAGTTCGATTTCCAACGACTGAAATTCAATCTCTTTTGTCAAGACATCATATTCACGGTTATTGCGTACATTGTCTTGCTGAACTTTATATTTTTCAACAGAAGTCTTAGCCGATTCGATTTCAATCTTCTTAGTTGCGATATTTGATTTCAATTCATCGATTTCAGCTTTAATCTTGTCGATACGAGTGCCTAACCCGGCAACTTCGTCTTCAAGGTCTTGTACTTCAAGGGGAAGTTCTCCTCTCAGTGTTTTGATCTTGTCAATTTCAGATAACATGGTCTGCAACTGGTACAAAGCTCTCAACTTTTCTTCTACTGTCAATTCGTTCGGGTCTTTTTTTGCTTCTCTAGCCATAGTTTTTCTTACAAATACTTAATAGGATTGGTATTGATCCGGGTCATCTGGACTTCCAGTTCCGGAAACCTCTCCTGTATGATTGAATAAAATAGTTCTTTTGTGTATTGTTCGCTTTCATAATGCCCAATATCGGCTATCAGGATTTCATTTTCATAATTGAAATAGTCATGATATTTCATTTCGCCTGTGATAAACACATCGGCATTGGCTTTTACAGCTTTGGGCAATAAAAAGGCTCCGGCTCCGCCGCACAACGCTACTTTTTGTATCAAACGTCCCGACAAACGGGTGTGCCGCAGGCAACCCACTTCGAATGTTTTCTTAACGCGCCGCAAAAAATCCAGTTCAGTTTCCGGTTCCTCCAACTCTCCGACAATACCTGATCCGATTTGCGCCCAAGCGTTTGTCAATGGATAAAGATCAAAAACCGGTTCTTCATAAGGATGTGCTGCCAGCAGTGCCTTTATCGCTACCGCCTTTTTGAAAGACGGAAGAATGGTTTCGATTCGTATCTCGGATTCCTTGTGCAACTTTCCTATCTCTCCACAAAACGGATTAGCTCCTTTTTGTGCGCGGAAGGTTCCTTCGCCACTCAGGTTGTAACTACATGAATCATAGTTGCCTATACTGCCACAACCCACTTCGAACAAGGCTTGTCTCACCTTGCCGGCCTGTGCATCCGGCACAAACGTAACTAGTTTCAACAGGCATTCTTCCTTGGGTTCCAGTATGCGTACATGGCTGAGGCCCAGCTTTTCGGCTATCTTGTAATTGACTCCTCGGGGCGCATTGTCCAAGTTGGTATGTGCCGAATAAATGGTGATGTCGTTTTTGATAGCTTTCAAGATGCACCGTTCGATGTAATCGCGGCCGGTTATTGATTTATAACCTTTAAAAATAAGCGGATGATGCGAGATGATCAGGTTGTATCCCAACATGACGGCTTCATCCACCACTGCCTCGGTAACGTCTAAACACAACAAAGCCCCTGTTGCTTCCGCTTCTGTCAATCCAACTTGCAGTCCGGCATTGTCGAATCCGTCTTGCAAAGGCAGAGGCGCGAACCTTTCAAGGGCATTTATGATTTCCTTAATTTTCATTCGTTCGCGAAAATTTTCGGCAAAGATAACGATATTATTTGAATTGAGAAAACGTACAGGGCATTTTTATGCCCAAGGGTATCAGTATGAAGGAAGATTTTTCAACTGATACCTTCTTACTACGAAGTCTTCCCCGTCCAATGTGGTGCCATAAAGTATGTTGTCGTCAGGAGTAACCCCGAATGAAATAAGTGGGACATCCAGCCTATAAGCATGTAGAAGATTTCCCTCCCAGTCGTACACCATCAATTCATCTCCATAATAATTGGGATATTCCTTATATGAAGAGTGTTCCTTTGCCTCCTTGTTCGTATATGGTCGCATCAAACTATAAATCCGGTTTTCTGTAACCCATGCGACGACACCTCGCAAGCAATCATCATTTAGCACTTGCCGTTGTTCGGAAGTGACACGAAATGACGGGTATATAGAACAGATGGAATCCTTTTCTTTATTTTCTTGCCTTCCGTCTCCAATATTTCAATATGTCTGCCCACCCTGCCGGCATATACTAATTTGTCTTTTGTGGGATGCTTCAGCAATGTAGCATCGCAATACACCAAGTGTTTGGCTACTTTAAATTCGGAAGGAGGATTAAAGCCGGGAAAATTAAAACCGTCCACTTCCTCCACTATACCCGATTTGAAATCTATGACCGACAATATATTATCGCTATATAGACCCGAACCTATCACAAAGCAAAGTGTGTCATTCATCATAGCCATGGAAGGGAACAACAAAAGTTCACCTGCATCCGGAGCATGTAGCGTTTCCCATAAATCCTTATGATAAATATGTTCGACATTTATCCTATAAACACACCTTAATCTGCCAGAGAAATCGGCTGCATACAGCGTATCCTTATTCCCATTTCCCCACAAATACGGATGAATCGCTTCGAAAGGCCCATTTCCTATGGCCAAGAAAGCACCTTCCTTTATCAGTTTGTCGGTATCCGTTCTATACACTCCATACTTTGCTCTCTCGGTTCGTTCTTCTATAATCAGCAAGTCATCGTTGACAAAATCAATACCGACTCCCCACAACATAGAATCGCATAGCAGTTTTTTACCTGATAAAGGAGTAAGCTCAACCGTATTTTTGCTGGAGGCATCAGGCGTTCGGCCTGCTTTCTGAGGCGAGCCACTACCCCCATCATAACCAAAGTATAAAGAACTGATTTCATTTTTTTACTATTACAAACTTAATCATAAATAGTTGCATCGTCATGCGTAATAAGAAACGGACGCCATGGAACTGTATAATCAACAGTGGTCTTTGCCGCAAATTCTTAATTAGAGACAACATAAAAAAGTATGCCGAAAGAGAATGCCGCTATCGAATGAGATTTCAATGTGCCACGGTTTTATTTGAATTGAGGAAATAAAGCAGCCGACTTTTTTGCCGGCCGCTTTATTTAAATGCCCGGATATGGGCCAACATTACTTGCGCTTCTTGGCAGGGTCGCAGGTGAGTCCCACGCCCAGCTTATTGAATATCTTGTGGTCCACCTCTCCCAGCATCACCGTCGAATGTACTTGGCATCCTTTCAACTCGGGCAGCTTGGCCAGCGCGCGGCGGCAATCCTCGTTGTGCGTGCTCAGCACGGACAGGGTCACCAGCACCTCATCGGTATGCAAGCGCGGGTTGCGGCTGCGCAGGTAATGGGTCTTGGTATACTGTATCGGCTCTATCATGGCTTGCGGAATGAGTTGGAGCGAGTGGTCGATGCCGGCCAGATGTTTTATCGCATTCAGGATAAGGGCGGCGCTCGGTCCAAGCAGGCCGGAAGTAGAGGCAGTGATGATAGTGCCATCGGGCAGTTCGATGGCCGAGCAAGGCACACCGTCCCTTTCGGCACGGGCACGGGCGGCTGTCACCGGCTTGCGATACGACACGTCTATCTTGGCCTGTTTCATCAGCAAGGCTATTTTGCTCACCTCCTCTTCGCTCCCGCGGCCTTGGGCCAGCTGGTTCAGGGCCGTGAAATAGCGGCGTATGATTTCGTTGTTCGACGCCGTGCGGCACACCTCATCGTCTTCGATGCAGAATCCCACCATGTTCACCCCCATGTCGGTAGGCGATTTGTAGGGGTTGCTGCCATAGATGCCCTCGAAAAGCGCATTCAGTACCGGGAATATCTCGATGTCGCGGTTGTAGTTGATGGCGGTCTTGCCATACGCTTCCAAGTGGAACGGGTCAATCATGTTGACATCGTTCAGGTCGGCAGTGGCAGCCTCGTAGGCAATGTTGACAGGGTGCTTCAGCGGCAGGCTCCACACCGGGAAGGTCTCGAACTTGGCATATCCGGCCACGATGCCGCGCTTATGCTCGTTGTAGAGCTGGCTCAGGCAGACGGCCATTTTGCCGCTTCCAGGACCGGGAGCCGTGACGATGACCAGCGGGCGGGTGGTCTTGATGTAGTCGTTGTGGCCAAAGCCTTCGTCGGACGTAATCAGTTCCACGTCATTGGGATAACCGTCTATCAGGTAGTGGAGATAGGTGGTGATGCCCAGGTGTTCCAGACGCTTGCGGTAGGTGTCGGCGCTTATCTGCCCGTTGTAGTGGGTGATGACCACCGAACCGACCATGAACCCGCATGCCTGAAACTCTTCGCGCAGGCGGAGCACATCCATGTCGTAGGTAATTCCGAGGTCGTTGCGCACCTTGTTCTTCTCGATGTCGAGAGCCGAAATCACAATGACGATTTCGCATTGGTCGTGTAGCTGCTGGAGCATACGCAACTTACTGTCGGGCTGGAAGCCCGGCAAGACTCGGCTTGCATGATAGTCATCAAACAATTTACCTCCCAGTTCGAGGTAAAGCTTGTTACCAAATTGAGCGATACGCTCTTTGATATGTTCTGATTGTATCCGTAGATACTTTTCGTTGTTAAATCCGTTCTTCATAACGGAATGCAAAGTTACGGCTTTTTCTTGATTCTCGCAATATCGAACTGGGTTCGTCTCAAAAAAAATGTGATGGCACAAGATGTCTCAAAAGCCATGGCACACAGCAAAGATTACAGGTCCTGTACTATTTGCTGTCTTACGACCGGTTACTTTTGCTTATACACTGTTTTGCAATAAGTATAAAATCCCTCGAATTCTATTGGAATAGTCCGTTCCTGTCCTGTGTCATTCGCTTCCACTTCAATGCAGAATCTTGATCGGTACTTGTAACCATCCCCATACATATAAGTCACTTTGTACCAGCCGCCGTCTATCCCTCTATCATATTTCATCTTAGTCGGAGGATTGTTTGCCGTATCTTTTGATTGGTCATAGTAAAAGCTAACGTCTTCGCCATTTAGTGTATATACTTCCAGGCTTCCCCCATCTTTACTGAAAGTGTATTCCGGGATGTTCACCTTCATCTCTGTCCATTTTCCACCATCCTCTTCTTCTTTACATGAAAATAACAGGCACGATAAAATTAATAAAAATGTAAATCTCTTCATAATGCTATCTTTTAACGGTTATTATTTTTTGGTCTTCCAAATAAGATATATCTGGTCTGTTGGGATTATAAGAATTTGCCCTATACCATCCATTATTATCACCAGCATATCTCCCCATATTCATATAAAAGAACTCTCCATACAAGTCTTGATCCAAAGACGATGATGGATAAGCAGAAAAAACATAATCAAAGTAAGGAGAACCGGGAACTGAAGGCTCACCATATTTAGAATCTATTATCATGGAAATGACTCCTTCGTATTTTATGTTTTTATATCCTTCGCAGACCCATGCATGTCCCTTATCTGTTTGTGGATTATGACCTCGTATATAAACAGGCCTTTGTGCTTTCAATTCATTTCTCAACTTTATGAAATCCGGCAATCCGGCTTTTGTAGCATTGTATCCCAATGACTGGAAAGCATTATATGCGTCATCATAGGTAGCACTGCTTTTGTCCGATTCTGACGTTATACCACATAAACTTCTTATATCTGTAATAAAGTATTTGAAACCATCTGTAAGGGTCGGAGATGGAGCTATTTGACTCCAATCGTATTTATTCGGATATTTATGATAATAAACAATCTGAGCTACTGCTATTGGTACACATCCCGCACGCTCATCAGCAGCACCAAAATTAAAAGGTGCATGTTGATGCCATTGTGTATTCATCAATGGGCCGACTTGCTCAAAATCGTATGACTTTATAAAAAACAGGGACACATCCTCGTAGTTGTATACAGGATCTGTATGTGCAGACACATCCATAACCAACTCTTGGTAATCACTGGCAGGAAGATAATAAGCTGCCGCCCCTATCTTTCCTATATATGTATATCCCATGGCCGTTTTTCTGTTTATCTCGTCTTGAACCATTTGGTCAACCGTTGCAGAAGAAGCTCTGGTATATGCCGCCCCGTCTGATTCCGCTTTTTCAAAGATCGCCCATTCTAATGAATATTTCATCCTCAATGAATCCGACTTGTCTTGGGAAGCTTCTTTTATCTGCATCTTATAGTCTTCCAAATAACTTCTTGAAGCTGTTTCCGCATTCGGGTCAAAACGCCCCGTATCCGAATCCGTATCCGTTATTTCCATAACATCCAAGGACTCTGGCACTCCATCCTTTGCAGAACGAGCTTTAAAATCATTTCTGATAGAGCTTAAGCGCAATGTTACTTTCTTAGCATCTTCTGCGGTCAGACTGACTGGCTCTTTATCTATCAATAACGTCTCTGTTTCGAAGAGCACATTATTAATCTTGTCGCTATTCACCTCATTATCAGTTAAGGCATCATGCGAGCAAGCAAATAAAGAGAAGGCAGATAAAATCAAAATAACATCTTTCTTCATAGCATTCTTTTTATAGTTAATATTAGAGAATCGTCTGTGTGTTGTAAATGCGTTGGCAATATACGCATTCTTTTTATTATTTCCTACTAATTATCATAGAAATTTCTTTCAATTGTTTGTCTCGCGAGACATAAAGGCGTTTTTTTATGTATTAACCCTTTTTTTTCTGTATGATTATGCCTTTTTTGCCTAATCCATACGGGAGAAAGGGCCTAGGCATACGGATAAAACCTTTAAACGATGGATATAAATATGATTTCAAGGCCAACCCTTTCAAGGAAAAGGACGGCAAGCCGGTGCTTTATCCGGCAGTGGTGGTAAAGGAGGGTCAGCGGATATTTTCGGTTGGTATCCATTTCCTTTATGCACACAATATATAGTCAATCCGAATAGGAAGAACTTCACAACATCCCCCCTGCCTATTTTATTGCCACCACCCGATACACATTCTGTCAAGAGGGGGAAATCGGAAACGAGGAAAATCGCATACAAACGGATCGAATATCTGGCACAAGACGTTATGGCATTGGGTACCGGAAATCACGAAACATGAAGGCTTGTTCACCGTATATCACAGGCCTGTTACCGAAACAAGGCAGGCTTGTTCACTGTACAAGCATGCCCTGTTCGCCGTACAAGCTTAGCTTGTTCGTTGCACGAGCTTGGCTTGTTCACTGTACAAACCTGCATGTACACCGCAACACATTCCGCTTTGTTGTAAAAACACGTACGTATGTGTGGGCTTATACATACGTACGTATAGGCTTACACATACGTATGTATAGGCCTACACGTACGTACGTGCAAAGGGCACCATCCCCTCATCAGGTTGCTTCTCCCCCTTCTCCCTTCATCCTTTCATTTTG
>CAMWGU010000100.1 GCA_947173895.1 uncultured Bacteroides sp.
GTTATATATAGTTTTTATTCTAACATATTTCTTTATTATTGTATTGGGTATAATTGTAACCCAACTTCTTAGCTTATAAATGACAAATAATTCTATTATGAGTAGAAAATATTTGTTTTATGTGTTTTTTTTTACTAAATTCATACCGTGATTTAAGAATTCACTTTTTCATAACTAAAAAATTTGATACACCCATGAGAACAATAACATTTAATGAACTCCGTAAAATTAAGGATTCATTACCTAGCGGAAGTATGCATAGAATCGCAGATGAACTCAATGTGACTGTAGAAACAGTACGTAATTTTTTTGGTGGACATAACTTTAAAAATGGCAATAGTGTCGGAATTCATTTGGAGCCTGGTCCGGATGGAGGATTAGTAATGTTAGATGATACTACAGTCCTTGAAAAAGCATTGCAAATACTAAAAGAAGCAGAGAAAAGTATTACACAAGAAGAAGTGTAATACGTAAAAAATCCCAGTTGAATTATCATAAAATTAAGCCAACTAATTTCATACATAAAGTATTCCGAATTAGCTGGCTTTTTTGTTCTTTATATCGTATCCCGGATAAAAGTTCATGTGATAAAGCACAGAAAAATTACAATAAAAATAGCACATGAAGGGATTAGGGGAGCATCTTAATTTTTTAGGGATATTTACTGATCGTTTTTAATTAAACATAATATAGATTATATTTCGCAAATACAAAGATATGTTTTAACTTTAGAGAACGAATATATAATTATATCAGTCAGGACGCCCATTCCCAGAAAGAAGAACTTTCCGATTTTGCCTAATGACGGAAATGGCTGATGTTGAGCAGGCATCTTCATTTTGCCAATGTATAAAATAAAAAATACGAGACTCAAACTTGAATCCCGTATTTCCATTTACACAAAATATTTTATAGTGCTCAATAAGGGCTGAAAATCTTATCCAATTTCAGCCCTTTTCTCGCATTAGTTTTTAATATCCCAATTCTTTTTCCAAGGAATCATATTCTGCTCTGTTCAATTTCCAATATATGTTCAGCAAATAATTTCCCCACAATGCTTTATTGTCAGGTTTCAATTCTTTAGCCTTTTCATAATATGGTTTTGCTTTTTCATATAATTCCTTTATCTTGTTTTCATTTGCATTATACTTAGAATCATCAATAGCCAATTTTGCATTTTCTTCTACAATAACTTGTGCAGGAAAGAAATAGCAATCGCCAATCTTTGAATATGCTTCTGCCATCAAATCGCCATTATTCGAAATAATCTTATTAAATGTAGCGATAGCATCATCATATTGTTTCTTTTCATATAACAAAATACCTTTTACATATAGGTAATATGAAGTTTCACTAGTTGCAAGTAATTTGTTAATTTGAGCTAAACCTTCATCAATCATTCCTTTTTGAATGTAGTAGTCCATTATATTGCCTACAAAATATTCTTGATTAGGAAATAAATCGGTTCCTTCTTTAATAACTTCAAGCCACTTAGCAGAATCACCACCATCTTGCTGAGCATAAGTCTCAGCCAAGCACATCAACGCTCTATATCCTTCTTCTTTATGAACCTTACCAATATTACCATATTTGATAACAGCCTGAGAATCTTTCAGTATATTAGCAGCCAATGTTGCATAACAAGCGTATAACGCATTTAAAGTATCAGCTTTCAATTCATTATCATCAGCAAACATCGGTTCGTTTACTACATCAACAAACATTCCAAAATACTTTAAAGCACCAGCATAGTCACCTTTATTATATGCATCGCCACCACCATTTACTAAGTTCAAGCGAAGAGCTTTCAAAGCATCTGCATTTTTTTTTCTGAATTTAGATTTCTTCAATTCACCGCTTTGAATTTGTGCCAGCTCCATTTCATCACATTTCAAATAGAAATCATACATTTTAGCCAAACTATTGTAAAGTTTAGTGGTATCAGCCTGTCCTCCTGGCAAATACAATTTCATGTTTTCTTCATCATAAATTGCTTTCTGAAAATCTCCTGCTAATTTCCATGTTTCCGGATCACTAGCGGTTTCTGGATTAGTCAAAGCCGGTTCGATAACTTTTGCAGCTTCTGCAGGTTTGCTTTTCAAGGCCTTAGCCTCTTTAACAACACTTACTTGTGCAGATGCAAAGCAAGCTGTTAACAATAAAGCCACTGTAAATAATACTTTTCTCATGATTTTGTGGATTTAATAATACATTTTATTTATTCTTCACTCTTATTTTCTTCGGTTGCTAAATCTGGATTAACAAAATTATTCTCTTCTGTCCTGTTCTCTAACTCACCATTCATATTCTCATCTGCAATTTCTTCTTCAGATGTAACTTTACATACAGAGCCAATCTGATCATTACGTTTTTCCAAATTGATCAGTCGTACCCCCTGTGTTGCACGTCCCATGATGCGAACTTCGGCAACTTTCAGTCGAATTGTAATACCAGATTTATTAATAATCATCAAATCATGTTCATCCGTAACTGATTTAATGGCCACTAATTTCCCCGTTTTATCAGTAATATTCAGGGTCTTTACACCTTTACCTCCACGATTGGTTTTACGATAATCTTCAATATCAGACCGTTTACCGTATCCCTGTTCAGAAACTACCATGATTGATTCTGCCTCAGTATCTTTTATGCAAACCATTCCGATTACTTCATCATTATCATCTTCATCCAATGTCATACCTCGGACTCCTGTAGCTGTACGTCCCATCATACGAACAGCACTTTCGTGGAAGCGAATGGCACGACCATTACGATTAGCAATAATAATTTCATTGTCACCATTCGTCATCCGAACTTCAATTACTTTATCATCTTCACGGATTGTAATTGCATTGACTCCATTTTGACGAGGACGTGAATATTGTTCTAACAAAGTCTTCTTAATGATTCCATTCTTTGTACAGAATAACACGTAATGATTATTGATGAATTCTGTATCATTCAGGTTTTTCACACGTAAATATGCTGTAACAATATCATCCGAATCAATATTCAACAAATTTTGAATCGCACGGCCTTTGGAATTTTTTGTCCCTTCTGGAATTTCATACACTTTCAGCCAATAACATTTTCCCTTCTGTGTAAAAAACATCATGGTATTATGCATTGTAGCCGGATATATATGCTCTACAAAATCTTCATCGCGAGTTTCACTTCCTTTCGAGCCTACCCCACCCCTGTTTTGAGAACGGAATTCGGACAAAGGAGTACGTTTGATATACCCCATGTGAGATATAGTGATAACCATTTGATCATCAGCATAGAAATCTTCCGGATTAAATTCTTCTGAAGAATAAACTATTTCAGAACGACGAGCATCTCCATATTTCTCTTTTACTTCTATCAACTCATCTTTAATAACTTTCTTACATAGTTCGTCATTCGAAAGTATTTCTTCATAATAAGCAATCTGTTTCATGACTTCCTCATATTCGGCATGAAGCTGATCCTGCATCAAACTTGTCAACTGACGCAAACGCATCTCTACAATGGCACGTGCCTGAATTTCGGTAAGGCTGAAGCGTTCTATCAAACCGGCAATTGCATCATTAGGAGTTTTTGCAGCACGAATGATGCGGATAACTTCATCTATATTGTCAGAAGCAATAATCAAGCCTTCCAAAATATGAGCACGTTCTTGTGCTTTCCGCAAATCATACTGAGTACGACGGATCACAACATCATGACGATGTTCTACAAAATACTTTATCAAATCTTTCAGATTAAGCATCTTAGGCCGTCCATGAACCAAGGCGATGTTGTTTACACCAAATGAAGTCTGTAAAGCAGTCATTTTAAACAACTTATTTAGCACCACACTGGCATTTGCATCACGTTTTACATCAATGACAATGCGCATTCCTTCACGGTCTGATTCATCATTAACGTATGAAATGCCGTCAATTTTCTTTTCACTGACCAATGATGCGATGCTTTCAATCAATTCCTTCTTGTTTACGTTATAAGGGATTTCATTGACTATAATTTTATCATGGGTAGTATGAGTTTCTATTTCGGCTTTTGCACGCATCACCACTCTGCCACGTCCAGTTTCATACGCATCACGTACACCGCTTATACCATATATATATCCACCTGTAGGGAAATCTGGAGCCTTTACATATTGCATAAGCCCTTCGATATCAATTTCGTTATTATCAATGTAAGCGACACATGCGTCAATCACTTCTGAAAGGTTGTGAGTCGGCATATTAGTTGCCATACCTACAGCGATACCGGATGCTCCATTCACCAACAAATTGGGAATTCGGGTCGGCATAACGGTCGGTTCCTGTAATGTGTCATCAAAATTATTCTGAAAATCAACAGTTTCCTTATAGAGATCCTGCATCGTCTCCTCACCTATTTTTTTCAGTCTTGCCTCTGTATAACGCATAGCGGCAGGGCTGTCTCCGTCAACAGAGCCAAAGTTACCTTGACCATCCACCAATGGATATCTCATAGCCCAGTCCTGAGCCATTCTGACCAAGGCTCCATACACGGAGGAATCACCATGCGGGTGATATTTACCCAAAACCTCACCTACAATTCTTGCTGATTTCTTATAAGCTTTATCGGAGGTATTTCCCAGTTCAATCATACCATATAAAATACGTCTGTGAACCGGTTTAAAACCATCACGAACATCCGGAAGGGCACGCGCAACGATTACTGACATTGAATAATCGATGTACGATGACTTCATTTCCTCTTCGATGTTAATCTTTATAATTCTGTCTTGTTCTAGCATTTAAGCAAATATTAATTATACATCTTTTTGGTCTATCAAAAATCACGCTAAAGTACTACTTTTATACGAAATACGAAACAAAACCCATAAAAAAGTTAAGTCTATTAAATGTTTTTACTCATAATAAGTGCAGAACAGAGCCCCATCTTTTTTATGCGACACCACAACTGCCTTTCTCGTTCCATTTATCGCGCCTCCTGAAGCATATCAACTTCTTTATTTCTCTTAATTTATCAAGTTTTTCAATCCTTGGCATGCATTTTGTTGTGATAATATAAGCAAGAAATGAAGATATACATTATTATTATGTGTATCTTTGCAACGCGATATATTATATATTTTAGGAAGACAAGAAATTTATGAGCAATCAATTTACACAAAGAGTGTCCGATATTATCATGTATAGCAAAGAAGAAGCAAACAGGCTACAAAGCAACTATATTGGCCCCGAGCACTTATTGTTGGGATTAATACGTGAAGGCGAAGGAAAAGCCATCGATATTCTATCGGATTTGCAGATCAACTTGCGAAACATAAAGAATCAGTTGGAAAATGCTTTGAAACGCTATGCTGAACATGATATTGCATACGATGATAATATCAGTTTCAACGACAAGGCTTCAAAGGTGTTAAAGCTATGTGTCCTAGAAGCTAAGTTGATGAAAAACCTCACGGCCGATTCGGAACATATGTTGCTGGCCATTATGAAAGTAAGAGACAATGCCGCTTTTCAGATACTGGAAAGTTATGATGTGACATACGAAAAAATCAAGTACACCCTGCAGCTGGACACCCATGCAGGACTTGGTTTCAGTGAAGACGAGGAAGAGGAAGAAGAAGAAAATTTTTATCAACAGGATGCAACAAACAGCAAATCTGGTATGCCACAGCAACAGTCTCGTTCCACACAAAAAAAATCGGCAAACGATACACCTGTTCTTGACAAATTCGGTATAGACATGACACAGGCCGCCGAAGAGGGGAAAATGGATCCTGTAGTAGGACGAGTGGCAGAAATTGAAAGACTGGCACAAATATTAAGCCGCCGAAAAAAGAACAATCCCATTCTAATAGGTGATCCGGGAGTCGGTAAATCGGCTATCGTAGAAGGACTTGCATTACGAATCGTAGAGAAAAAAGTATCACGTGTCTTGTTCGACAAACGCGTAATTTCCCTCGATATGACTGCCGTTGTTGCAGGAACCAAATATCGCGGACAATTCGAAGAACGCATACGTTCCATTCTCAACGAGCTGAAAAAGAATCCCGACATTATTCTATTTATAGATGAGATACACACTATCGTGGGAGCCGGTTCTGCCACTGGCTCGATGGATGCTGCCAATATATTGAAACCGGCGTTGGCCAGAGGTGAAATACAATGTATCGGAGCAACCACATTGGATGAATACCGTCAGAGCATAGAAAAAGACGGCGCACTGGAACGCCGTTTCCAGAAAGTTATTGTAGAACCTACCACACCAGATGAAACGCTTCGGATATTAAAGAATATTAAAGAGAAATACGAAGATCATCATAACGTGAACTATACTGATGCTGCCCTTGAAGCTTGTGTGAAACTGACAGAACGATATATTACAGACCGCAAGTTCCCCGACAAGGCAATAGATGCCTTAGATGAAGCAGGCTCGCGTGTACATCTGACTAATATTACCGTTCCTAAAGAAATAGAAGAACAAGAGAAACGGATTGATGAAGCGAAAGCTCTTAAAAACGAAGCTGTCAAACAACAAAATTTCGAACTTGCTGCCAGCTATCGTGATAAAGAAAAAGAATATGCCATCCTGCTTGAAACACTGAAAAAGGAATGGGAAAAGACTTTGGAGAAAAACCGCGAAACGGTGGACGAAGAGCAGATAGCTGAAGTAGTTTCCATGATGTCGGGCATTCCCGTACAAAGAATGGCCCAGGCCGAAGGGATGAAACTGAAGGGGATGAAAGGCGATTTACTTGCCAAAGTCATAGGACAGGACAAGGCCGTTGCCACCTTAGTCAAAGCCATCCAAAGAAGCCGTGTAGGGCTGAAAGATCCAAACAGGCCCATAGGCACATTCATGTTTCTGGGTCCAACGGGAGTCGGAAAGACCCATTTGGCCAAAGAACTGGCCAAACTGATGTTCGGATCGGCCGATGCACTTATTCGGATCGACATGAGTGAGTATATGGATAAGTTCACCGTATCCCGACTGGTAGGAGCGCCTCCCGGATATGTAGGTTATGAAGAAGGAGGACAGCTGACAGAAAAAGTAAGGCGCAAGCCCTACTCCATCGTATTACTGGATGAAATTGAAAAAGCCCATTCCGATGTGTTTAACATCCTGTTGCAAGTGATGGACGAAGGTCGGTTGACTGACAGTTATGGCAGAACCATAGATTTTAAAAACACAATTATCATCATGACATCCAATGTCGGCACACGCCAACTGAAGGAATTTGGAAAAGGAATAGGTTTCACCACCCAGACACTTACAGATGATAAAGAATATTCGAAGGGCATCATAACAAAAGCTTTAAACAAGTCCTTTGCCCCCGAATTCATCAACCGTTTGGACGAAATTATCACCTTCGATTCGCTCGATCTGAATACCTTGACTCAAATTGTCAACATCGAACTAAAAGGTCTTTACACCCGTGTAGAAAATATTGGATACAAGCTTGTTATCACCGATAAAGCCAAACAATTCGTTGCTTCACAGGGATACGACATACAGTTCGGAGCACGCCCGTTGAAACGGTCTATTCAGAACAATCTGGAAGACGGGATTTCAGAACTGATACTAGGTTCGGAAATTTCCGCGGGCGATACCATCAAAGCAGATTATGACAAAGAAAAAAGAGCCATTGTCATAACAGTGGAAAAGTAAAATCACACATTCCTCCACCAAAAAACAACAGACAAAATGTCAGATACCAATGTATCTGGCATTTTCTTTGCCAATTGGAATGAATAAAAGACAACTGAAACTATCATTATTATAATAACTTAAAACCATAGTAGTATGCAAAAAGGAAATATTGGGGTTACTACCGAAAACATTTTCCCCATTATCAAAAAGTTCTTGTACAGTGATCATGAAATATTCCTCCGCGAATTAGTTTCCAATGCAGTAGACGCAACACAGAAACTAAAAACCCTTGCAGCTAAAGGTGAATTCAAAGGGGAGATGGGTGACCTTACCGTTAAGGTGAACCTAGGAAAAGACACCATCACTATTTCGGATCGCGGTATCGGACTGACAGCCGAAGAAATCGACAAATACATCAATCAGATCGCCTTTTCGGGTGCCAATGACTTCCTCGAAAAATATAAAGATGACGCCAACGCCATTATCGGACATTTCGGCTTGGGATTTTATTCCGCCTTCATGGTGGCCAAGAAAGTGGAAATTGTCACCAAGTCTTATCAAGAAGGAGCACAGGCCGTGAAATGGACTTGTGACGGAAGCCCCGAATTCAGCATTGAAGAAGTGGAAAAAGAAGGCCGCGGGTCAGACATTATCTTATATATAGACGATGACTGCAAGGAATTCTTGGAAGAAGCGCGCGTCTCTTCCCTACTCACCAAATATTGCCGCTTCCTTCCTGTGCCCGTTGCATTCGGAAAGAAAAAAGAATGGAAAGACGGAAAGCAGGTAGAAACGAACGAAGATAATGTTATCAACGAAACCTGTCCGTTGTGGACACGCAAACCGGTAGAACTGAAGGACGAGGATTACAAAAAGTTCTACAGAGAATTGTATCCAATGGCAGACGAACCGTTGTTTTGGATCCACTTGAACGTAGACTATCCGTTCAATCTGACAGGTGTTCTATATTTCCCGAAAGTAAAGAGCAACATCGAATTGCAAAAGAACAAGATTCAACTCTATTGCAATCAAGTCTATGTCACCGACTCGGTAGAAGGCATCGTTCCCGATTTCCTGACCCTGCTGCATGGAGTGATTGATTCGCCAGACATCCCATTAAACGTATCCCGTTCTTACCTGCAAAGCGATTCAAACGTAAAGAAAATCTCTACGTATATTTCCAAAAAAGTATCAGACCGCCTGCAAGCCATCTTTAAGAACGACCGGAAGGAATTTGAAAACAAATGGGACGACCTGAAAATCTTTATCAATTACGGAATGCTGACACAGGAGGATTTCTATGATAAAGCGAATAAATTTGCCTTATTGAAGGATACGGACAACAAATATTACACATACGAGGAGTATCAGACACTGATTAAGGACAATCAGACAGACAAAGACGGCAACCTGATTTACCTATATGCCACTAACGCAGACGAACAATACAGCTACATTGACGCAGCCAAGAACAAAGGCTACAATGTGTTGATGATGGACGGTCAGCTGGACGTAGCCATGGTAAGCATGTTTGAGCAAAAATTCGAAAAAAGCCGCTTCACCCGTGTAGACAGCGATGTTGTAGATCGTTTGATAGCTAAAGAGGATCGCAAAGAGACCAATCTGGAAGCCGGACAACAGGAAATTTTATCCACCGTATTCCGCAGCCAGATGCCACAAATGAAGAAAGTGGAATTCAATATGGAAGCCCAGTCCTTAGGCGAAACAGGATCCCCTATCATGATCACCCAAAGTGAATACATGCGACGCATGAAAGAAATGGCCAACATCCAGGCCGGCATGAGTTTCTATAATGAAATGCCGGACATGTTCAATGTTGTTCTGAATGTAGACCATAAGTTGGTGAAACAGGTATTGAATGATGCCAACAGTTCATGCAAAGCCGCCCTTGAACCTATCGAAACCGAAATGACTGACCTGAACAAACGCCACGATGAACTCCACAAGGCACAGGAAGGTAAAAAGGCGGACGAGATTGCTCAGGCAGAGAAAGACGAATTGGATGATGTTGAAAAGAAACTGGCTGAAGAAAAAAACAAAAAAGAAACAATCTTGGGCGAATACGCAGGCGGCAACAAAGTGATCCGCCAACTCATTGACCTGGCTCTGCTGCAAAATAACATGCTGAAAGGCGAGGCTCTGACAAACTTCGTAAAACGTAGCATCGAGCTTATTTGATCCCCTCCTCCTTCTGAAAAATGAAAAAAGCGCCGGAACTGGATTTCTTTGGCGCTTTTTCTGTTTCCTGCCATCACGGACAAAAGCAATATGAATAGAAAACATACACGTAACGTATGTTATAACGGGAAATTTGCAAAAATAAAGTTGCATGGAAGTGATTAAATATCAACATTTTATTTAAAAGCGCTGTATTCTGGCCTATATTTTTTTTAAAAAAAAGAAGAGAATTGTTTGCATATTCAAAAAAAGTCCGTATCTTTGCACCCGTTAAAACGAAAGAGCAATAACAACAACGGTCGCGTAGCTCAACTGAATAGAGTAGCTGACTACGGATCAGCCGGTTACAGGTTTGAATCCTGTCGCGATCACAG
>CAMWGU010000101.1 GCA_947173895.1 uncultured Bacteroides sp.
AATCACTTTAAAGAAAACTACAAATAGTTACCCCCAATGATTATCGGGTGAGCCGCAAAACGGCAGAAGATATTTAGCAATGACAACTAACGATAAGATTATCCCCATAAACCGACTCAGGGATGAATGTATTAAAGATACCCAAGTCAAACGCTTTTGTCAAGGACAGGAGTGGCATTATCTTACAGAACTCCCCCTCCATCGTGATGATTGTTATCTTTTTATATTACTTGAGCAAGGCTCAGGTTCTATGAACATTGATTTCAAGGAAATACGTTTGGATGAATATGGGTTATGCATAGTTCGTCCGGGACAGATTCATTATAACATTAAAGGAAAGAATGTTGCCGGATGGTTGCTAAGGATTGATGGAACTTCCATGAGCGATGATTGTTCTAAAATGTTAGAGGATATTCTTTTACAAACCAATACCTACACTATTCCGGAAGGCGTGAGGGACGATTGCATTTCCATCATTAAAATGCTGGATAAATGCTTGGCAAACGTATCGGATTTCCCTTTGAAGAACAAGATAGCCAGCTCTCTATTAAATACTTTTCTTAACTATATGGTATCCATTACACCTTCGATGTTTCGCATGGATTACCATAAATAATACAATAATACCCCCGAATTCTCCTATCTTCCTTTATTCCAATCCCTGTAATTTTGCAAAAAAAATTGCGATATGAATAAATTGAAGATAATGCTAATTTGGAGAAATCGGAGGTTTCGGTGGAGGTGGTCTGACGACACTAAGCAGCCAAGTGCTTGGCAACTCCGATTTTCTTACAGGCGCTTTTCCTGCGGAATATGGCAATGCTCTTTCAGGAGTGTTTGACATCAAATTCCGAAATGGTAATAATTCTTCATGGGAACATACTGTTTCCATTGGAACAATGGGGATAGACCTTGCTTCCGAAGGTCCTTTTAAAAAGAACGGAAACGCATCCTGTATTTTTAATTACAGATATTCTACCTTACAGTTCATGTCATCCTTCCTCCCTGACGGAGCAGGTAATATGCGTTATCAGGATCTTTCATTCAAATTGAATTTCCCTACAAAAAGGGCTGGTACATTCTCTTTTTGGGGATTGGAATTGATCGACAGCAATAAGGAAAAGGCAAAAGCTTCATCTGATGAATGGGAGTATGAAGGTGACAGGCAAAGTTACAAAACCGCAATCAACACCGGAATAGCCGGTCTTACTCATCGTATTAGCTTAAACGATAGAGGCTATTGGAAAACTGTTCTGGCAGCAACCGGCTCTGGCATACGTTCCAATGCAGACCGCATTAGTGATGACATGGTATCCAATCCTGAGAATACAATAAGCAAGACAAATTGGAATTTCATACTTAATTCATTTGTCAATCTTAGGTTAGGTAAGTATATCAATCGTTCCGGTATTACTATGACCGGAATGACTTATGACGTCTTGCTTAAGAACTATCTTCAACCGTCCAAAGAATTTCTTACGATTGTTGACGACAATGGGGCAAGTGCTTTGATAGAGGCATATACGGATTTCTCTTTTCATTTAAGGAACAGATGGACACTCAACACCGGACTTCATGGGCAGGTATTTCTTTTGAATAGTCATTATCCAATCGAGCCAAGAATAGCTGTAAAATATCAATTGCCAAACAAAAGTTCATTCTGTTTTTCCTACGGCATGCATAGCAGGATGGAACAACTTAATTATTACCTGTCGCGTTCAGAAAAGGGAGAGTTACATAATAAAAATCTTGATTTTACACGTGCCCACCATCTGGTACTTTCATTCGATCGGTCTTTAGGGAAAGATTATCACATTCGTATAGAACCATACCTCCAGTTATTATTATACAATGTTCCTGTTGCAGCAGATAGTTCTTTGTCATTGATAAACCTACGTGATGAATGGTTCATCCAAGACAAATTCTATAGTAATGGCAAAGGTCTGAATTATGGCATTGAATTGACCGTTGAGAAATTTTTGTCAAAAGGATATTATTGGCTGCTGACCGGTTCCCTCTATAGTTCTCGTTACCGTGGCGGGGATGGAATATGGCGTAATACACGATATAACAGGGGATATATGGTAAATATGCTGTTTGGTAAAGAATGGATGGTCGGACGGAGCAGGCATAATCTTTGCGCTGCAAACTTCCGACTAACATTATCAGGAGGCAACCGTTACTCTCCGGTCAATGAGAAAGAGTCGGAAAAAATGCAGGACGTAGTTTTTGATGAATCGCAAGCTTATAGCAAGCAACTCTCTCCTGCATTTTGGGCGGATTTCACCGTTTACTATCGAATGAACCGTACCAAGGTATCTCATGAGATTGGTTTGAAAATGCTTAATGCCACGTTCTATTCTGAATATCTCGATCATCAGTATAATTTCAAGACCCATAAGGTGGACATCTATCGTGACGGTATAAGTATACCTAACCTTTACTATAAGATTGAGTTTTAATGCTACTTCCAAAGGATATTGCATCCGGGTTGCGTCGGTATGAAAGTAATGAATCAGTTATGCTTTCTTAACGAATCTTCATGCAGGATTGTGGCATGCTGTGCGTTTCTTAAAGTGAAAAGGACTTATAAACTAGAATAATCAACTAATAAAGAAAAATGTAATGAAAAAGAAACTTAGATTGAATAAGTGGTTTACTTCAGTAACTGTACTTGCTTCAGTAATGGTCTTACCATCTTGTTTAGATGATGATACAAATGACTATTACAGATATCAATCCAATGCGTTGGTTACTGTAAAGCCGACTACTGATAATTCTTTTTTCATGCAACTGGATGACAGAACCACTTTGTATCCCGTTAACATGACTACCTCTCCTTATGGCGGAAAAGAAGTAAGAGCTTTGGCGAATATCGACTTTGTGGACGAACCTAGCGGAATGTATGACAAGGCAGTACATGTCAACTGGCTGGATAGCATTTTGACCAAACCTATAGCCGGTGATTTAGGAGACAGAAATGATGAAGTATATGGCATAGATCCGGTAGATATGATTGATGATTGGGTGACAATTGCCGAGGATGGTTACTTGACCTTGCGTTTCAGGACAAGGTGGGGCGACCGTAATAAGGCTCATTTTGTCAATTTATTGAAGAGCAAGAATGCAGAAACTCCTTATGAAGTGGAGTTTCGTCATAATGCATTTGGTGATGTGTATGGCGAGACTGCTGACGGACTGGTGGCCTTTAATTTGAACTCATTGCCTGATACGGAAGGAAAAACAGTGAAATTGAAACTGAAATGGAAATCGTTCAATGGTGAGAAAATGGCAGAATTTGATTATTGTACCCGTCGGTCAACTTTGGCAGGCGATGCTTCTTTTACAGCCGGACATGGCAAAATGAAATTAAAATGATATGGTTATGTGTTGTGCTAAGAAAAAAGATATCAAAACTCTGTAGAAAAGAAGATGAACTTTTATTCTGAATTTTAATAGTGTTGTGCAATTATTAAAAGAGTTCTATCAAACTCCATTGTGAGTAATGATAGAACTCTTTTTGAATTGTCTATGACGTCCCTAATTCATCTTGGAATTAACGTGCCTTTTATGTTTGTCCGTTTCATTCGCTAATCCATATTCCTAACATCACTCCGGCAATACCTAGTATCACACTACCTATAACATAGGCAGAGAACATGGGATAAAGCCCTGCTTTCAGTAATTGCAGGCTTTCGTTGCTGAAAGTGGAGAAGGTAGTGAAACCACCACAAAGTCCGATAGTGATCAGCAGCCTGATTTCGTTACTAAAATGAATGCGCGATGTTAGTGTATAAAAGATTCCGATAAGTATGCAACCCAGCATATTGACCATGAAAGTTCCCCATGGAAAAAGAGTCGTTCCTTGGCGACAGATGGCTGCGGTGAGCAGATAACGGAGTACACTTCCTGTGCCGCCTCCCAAAAAGATGAATAATAACGATTTCATATCATAAATGCTATATTTGGGCGCAAAAATAATAATGTTTTCTTTATTTTTTATCTTGTAATTCCTTAAATTGATTTATTTTATTCTTTTCTGCGCTGCGGTATCACGCGTTCCTCAATGTTCTGGAAGAAGATGAACAGCGACGGCACCACAAAGAGCAGTCCTACCGTACCGAGCAGCATGCCGCCCACCGTGCCGACACCTACCGAGATATTGCCGTTGGCGCCGACTCCCCAGGAGAACATCAGCGGCAGCATACCGAAAATCATGGTCATCGAAGTCATCAGGATGGGGCGCAATCGAGCCTTGGCAGCCGAAAGGGCAGCAACAGTGATGCTCATTCCCTGTCGGCGGCGGTCGGAAGCATATTCGGTCAGCAGGATGGCCGTTTTGGCCAGCAGGCCGATGAGCATGATAAGTCCCGTCTGCATATAGATGTTGTTTTCCAGTCCCCACAGTTTGGCAAAGAGGAAGCTGCCCATCAGTCCGAATGGCACAGAGAGGATGACGGCAAACGGAATCATCAGGCTTTCGTAGAGGGCGCAGAGGATGAGGTAGATGAAGGCGATACAGATGATGAACACCAGCGTGGTGGTGTTGCCCGTTGAGGCCTCCTCACGCGACATGCCTCCGAACTCGTAGCCGTAACCTTCGGGCAGGGCGGTCTTGGCCACTTCCTCGATGGCTTTGAGCGACTGTCCGGAACTGTAACCGTCGGCCGGTATGCCCGATACCCGGATGGCGTTGAACAGGTTGAAGCGCGACAGGCTTTCCGAACCGTAGATACGCGTCAGGGTGAGGTATTGCGCGATGGGCGACATCCGGCCGTCGGAGTTGCGCACGAAGATGTTGTTCAGCACTTCGGTGTCGAGGCGGTACTCGGGCGAAGCCTGTACCATGACACGATAGAGTTTGGTGAAACGGTTCAGGTTCGAGGAGTAGCTGCCGCCCACGTATCCGGCCAGCGTGCGGAGTACTTCGGAAGGTGATATGCCGTTGCGCTTGCACAGGGCCGCATCCACTTCCACCATGTACTGCGGATATTTCGTAGCAAAAGTGGTGTAGGCACGCGATATTTCGGGACGTTGGTTCATGGCATCGATAAAGTCGTTGGTGTATTTCAGAGGGAATCAGCTCGTATTGCGCCATCTTCTGTGGGTCAAGCCAGATACGCATGGAGTAGCTGGCACCCCAGATGTTCACGTCGCCCACGCCGGCGATGCGCGACATTTGCGGCTCTATGTTTATCTTCATGTAGTTGGTCAGGAAGTTGGAGTCATACGAGTCGTCGGGCGAGTAGAGCGAGATGGCTTTCAGCGAGTTGCTCTGACGCTTGCGCACGGTGATGCCCGACTTGGTGACCTCTGCCGGCAGTAGTCCTTGTGCCGAGGCCACGCGGTTCTGTACGTTCACTACCGACATGTCGGGATCGGTACCTTGCTTGAAGTAGACGCTGATGGATGCCGAGCCGGTGTTGGTGGCGGTGGACGTCATGTACATCATGTTTTCCACGCCGTTCAGTTGCTCTTCCAGCGGTGTAATCACACTTTTCATCACCGTTTCGGCATTGGCACCCGTATAGGTGGCACTGACGCGCACCGTGGGTGGTGCGATGTCCGGAAACTGCTCAAGCGGCAACTGGCTCAGGCCTATCAGTCCCACGATGACGATAGCCACCGAAATCACGCCCGATAGGATGGGGCGGTCTATAAAGGTCTTGACGGTCATGGCTTACTCCTCCTTTTGGTTTTGAGGCTGGACAGTTGTTCCTTCTCTTACCAGTCCGGCACCTTCGGCGATGATGACATCGCCGGGCTGCAATCCCGATTCCACTATATACTCTCTGCCGTTGTTCAGCCGGAACAGTTCGACGGGAGCCGATTGTGCCTTGCCGTCCACTACCTTATAGACAAAGGCTCTGTTCTGCAACTCGTAGGTGGCCTCCTGCGGAATGACGATGTAGTGCTCTCTGTTGGACGGAACGATGACCGTTCCGCTGCCGCCGGCACGCAACAGTCGTTTTTCGTTCGGGAAGTCGGCACGTATTGTTACCGCACCTGTTCCGGTTGTGACGAGGCCGCTTACGGCAGAGATGCGTCCGTGTTCGGCATACATCCCTCCGTTGGACATGCGCAGGCCGACGTCCGGCATGCTGTCTACAAATGCATCGAGTGAACCGTATTGTTCCATAAGTCCCGTCACCTGATTCTCCGTCAGCGAGAAGTAGGCATACATCTTACTGTCGTCCGACACGGTGACAAGCGGTTCGCTGATGTTACTGTTCACCAAGGCGCCCACACGGTAGGCTATCATGCCTGCCACACCGTCAACGGGACTTTTCACCTCCGTGTAGGAGAAGTTGTTACGGGTGTTCGTCTCTTGTGCGCAGGCTTGTGCCCATGTAGCTTCGGCAGCAGCCAGGTCGTTGCGGGCCGTACTCAGGTCGTAATCCTGCACTACGTTCTTGGCTCGTAACACTTCCGTGCTTTCCAGATTCAACCGTGCGGTGGCAGGCCGTGCTTCCGCGCTTTTCACGTTGGCGGTGGCCTCTGCCAGTGTCGCTTTGTAAGGGACTTGGTCTATGACAAACAGGGTCTGTCCCTTGTGCACTTTCTGTCCCTCGTCGATGCAGATGCGCGTGATAAGTCGCTTACTTGCGGACGGATTTCCACTACCTGCCAGCCTTCCAGCCGGGCGGTATATTCCGATGTCAGTGTACGGTTCTCCTGCTTTACAGTCAGGGTTTTGTAAAAGTTGTTGTTCTGCGCTGTGGGCGACTTGCTGCAAGCGCATAATGCCAGTCCGGTGAAAAGGATGGCGAATGTTTTCTTTTCCATGATTCGATTTCTTTTTCAGTATCTCCTGATCCGGGCACAAAAATAAGTGAATATCACGGATTGCAGTGTTGCCTGTCGGAATGTGGGGATAAACGACCGTTATCCGGTGGTGAACATATCTGCCATTTCTCTTTTTTATATTGGAAAAGACCTATCTTTGCATCGATCAATATTTCAAGTTCTGCAAGCATCTTCTGTCTGATACATAAGTTGCTGTACGAAATCTGAATGAGATAATTAATAAGAGTATTTAATAAAAACAATTAGTTACAAGTATGAGAAGAATAGCAATCATTGTACTGGCTTTGGCGGGATTCTTCTGTCAGGCTCAGGGAAATGCAACTGAGCAGAAACATGTACAGTCCGTTACGGCCATAAGCCGTGTATTGGGCGATGGACGCAAGGTGGAGACAGTTGTGTTGGAATATGATGCTCCGGCCATAAAAGCCTGTCTGCCGGCAGCTACCGGGTGGAAGGCAAGGAGGTGACACGCATTTATGCCAACACGTTGCCGGAAAGGGCGGAAAAGGGGGTAAACGGTTCATACGTCATTATCGAAGTAAAGGCAGAAGTGAATCTGAACGTACAGCCCAAGCAACCTACCCAAGCCGATCTGGAGAAGAAAAAGGAACGCGACCGCATGCAGGGTGGTCCGGGGCTTCGTGCCGGATGGAGCACGGGGGGGATGACGAGTATCCGGGCAATGCCGTAGTAGTGCAGACCGCTGACATCAAGACCACCAAGGGCACGACCTACAAAGCCGACGGCATCCCTCTGCCAAGCACCGCCGAACGGTGCCTTGTGGCCGATGACTTTAAGCAGGAGGAGTTTGTAAGTCCTTATACGGGACAGGTATTACCTTATAATATATATCTGCCGGAGGATTACAATCCCGAAGAGCAGTATCCGCTGGTGCTGTTCATCCACGATGCAGGCGTGCCCAGCGGTCCCATCAAGCATACGCTCTATCAGGGCAATGGGGCCACTTCGTGGGCGGAGCCGAAGGCGCAGGCACGTCACAAGTGCATTGTCGTGGCTTCCGAATATCCTTTCATTACGATCGATGACAATTGGAATTACAGCCATCATCTTGATGCTACCATCGCTCTGCTGAAAGACCTTCAGACACGTTATTCCATCGACCCGGCACGCATCTATACCATGGGGCAGTCGATGGGCTGCATGTCTTCCATTGTTATGATGCTGAAAGAACCCGAACTTTTTGCCGGTGCCCTGTTGGTGGCAGGTAAATGGAATCCCACGCTGATGGGGCCTCTTGCCGGACAGAACATCTGGATTATCTCCTGTGAGGGAGACGCCTCGTCGAACACGCTGCAAGGAGAGGCCGTAGCGCTGTGGCGTAGCCAGGGGAATGCCGTAACGGAAGCCACGTGGAACATGACACTGCCTGCCATGCAACTCTCAGAGGAGGCCGACAAGATGCGTGCCGATGGCAATCATTTGCTGTTTACCCATTTGACAGGCGGCAATCACCGCGCTACGTGGTTTGTGGCATACGGCATCAAGGGTGTACAGGATTGGCTGTTTTGTTTTGCTGTGGGGATGCTTACCGAGGCATATCGCCAGCGCCTGGCACGGGAGAAAGTGGAATATGAGCGCAACAAGGCTGAGCTGGCACTCTATAAGGCGCAAATCAAGCCGCACTTTCTGTTCAATACCCTCAACACGATTTACGGACTGCTCATCATGCACTCCGACAAGACAGAGGCGGCACTCGAACGCTTCATCAATCTGACGAAGTATATGTACAACAATGCCAATATGGAGTTTATCTCTCTGGCGGAAGAGGTGGAATACATCGGGCAATACATCGACTTGCAGCGGTTGCGCCTCAACGAGTATGCCGATGTCAGCTTCAGCCACAGGGTGGAAAACGAGGCCATGCCGATTCCTCCCATGCTGCTGATAACGTTTGTGGAGAATGCCTTCAAGTACGGCATCTCGTCCAATGAGCCATGTTTCATCCACATCCGTCTGAACCAGCAGGGCCATCATTTTGACTTCGAGGTAACCAACTCCGTGTTCAAGCGCATCACGGGAACCTCCCAGCAGATGGGCATAGAGAATTGCCGCCGGCGCTTGTCCCTGCTCTATCCGAACCATTACCAATTGGATTGCGGACTCTGTAAAGAGGGCGTTTTTCACGTCAGACTGGAACTTAATACCCCACAGATATGATTAGATGTATAGCCATAGACGACGAGCCTATTGCCTTGGGCATCATTCGCCGTTACTGCGAACAGCGTGGAGGGGTGGAACTGGAGACATACAGTGCGCCACGCCTCGGCATGCAGCGCGTCAGCGAATGGAAGCCCGACATTGTGTTTCTTGATATTGAGATGAACGGTACCTCGGGCATCGAACTGGCCCGTCAGCTCCCTGCCTCGTGCTGCCTGATATTCACCACCGCCTATGCGCACTATGCGCTGGAAGGGTTCGAGGTGAATGCGGTGGACTTCCTGCATAAACCCTACTTCTACGAGCGTTTCGACCGTGCCATGCAGAAAGCGGAGCAGTGGCTGCGCATGCACGATCTGCTACGTGTGTCCGAGTCTTCGGTGCGACAGTTGTTGTTGAAGTCGGAATACAAGAATGTGGCTGTATCCATGGATACCATTATTTATATAGAGTCCATTGACAACTACATCAAGGTTCATCTGACCGACGGCACATCGGTACTCTCCAAGATACCGTTGCGAAGCATCGAAGAGCAGTTGCCGTCCGATGAGTTTCTCCGCATCCACCGCTCGTTTGTGGTGGCACGCCGCCGGATAGCAGGTTTCACGCGTTCGGAAGTACGGCTGGAGAAAGAGTGTGGAACTCTGCCCGTAGGGAAGAAGTATGTAGAGGCTGTAAGGCGGCTGATTTGCCGCTAACGCCTTGTGGCTGGCAGTAGTCTGGTGATGAAGATTAAGAGCCTTTCTAAAGTCACTCTATCTCTATTCTCGCCGGTGGAATTTCGATGCCACTCCTCGGGAAGTGTGATATTACTGTTGTTCTCGATTGCGAGCAATACCTATTTGTAGGTATTGCTGGAATGGAGGATGATGCGTAACTTTGCGGCCGATTAATAAAACAACGAGCAGTGTCCTATCACGTAAGTCCAGTTGGCTTTCATAGTAGGGTACTGTTTTTTTTGTGCCATAGCTAATAAAAAGTAATATCCATATATGAGTAAAGAAAAGATAATACTAACCCTCTGTTTGGTTGTGTTCTGCCTATCGGCATGGGCACAAGGATTGAATCAGCCCTCGTTATCGGGCCGGATTGTATCAAAAGAAAAAGAAGCAATATCGTATGCCCTCTTCATATTGAACAAAACACACCCCACGAGACCGG
>CAMWGU010000102.1 GCA_947173895.1 uncultured Bacteroides sp.
CCGAACAGCTGCTGCGCGACCACAAGTCGCGCGGCTTCCGCACCGTAGGCTACCACTTCTACATCCGCCGTAGCGGAGTGGTCACCCAGCACCGCCGCCTGCTGGAGGTGGGCGCCCACTGCCGTCCCTGGAACCGTTGCAGCATCGGCATCTGCTACGAAGGCGGACTGGACACCTGCGGCCACCCGGCCGACACACGCACCCGCGAGCAGCACGAACAGCTCTTGTTTTTGCTGACAAAGCTGAAGAAGCTCTTTCCCGAGGCACGCATACGCGGCCACCGCGACATGCCGGGAAGCATCCCCAAAGCTTGCCCGTGTTTCGACACGGGATCCGAATATGGTTTTCTGGAATGAGAGAAACATTTTTTTCCCTATTTTTCGATGGGCCAGTTGCCCCAAGGTGTGACAGTCCGTATCAAAGCTGATAGCGGCCTTGACTACGGGAAGTCCGCCGGGCGACGGCGGCTTAGGAAATTAAATCCGAAACGCTTTTATCGCGACCTGTAAATGTCGTAGAAAGCTTCATAAAGCATAAAAGTATTCCAATAGTCATCCATTTTGAACTTGTCGTGCAATAATGGGGTATTATCAGGATCAAAGAATTCCGTCTTATAAAGTTCTTTGGAAAGCAAGTCATCTCGTTGGGCCACCGTATGACAATTATAAATCCGATCTTTAGGTACATGCGACAAGATAAACCATAGTCTGCGTATTTGTTTAAGGGAATCACATTGTAAATTTGCATTAACAATCACATCATCAATCTTGCCCGACAAATCTTCATCAATGGTACATAGTCCCTGTATATCCCCATTAATCTGATAATCTATGTATTGACGGATTTCCTTTATGAAATACACAGGATAAGCATTTTCTTCGCGCCGTGCTTCATTACAACATATTTTAGACTTTCCTTCATGCCGATTTCTCACATAGGGGAATGTCCCGTTGCACGAAGCCACCAAATTATTATATGCCACCTTATGAGGAAGCGCAGATCCGGTCTGATCATAAGCCGATGATTCATATTCGTCAGTCAAGACTACTTCTGACGGAGACAATTCCGGAGCATTTTGATAATAAGGAAGCCTAGCAACATCAGCTTGTGCAAACCCACGCGGTATGATATGTTCCAAGGTAACCACTTCATCGCTGTCCTCCTCCATTTGAGCCGTTTTTAACTTACGCAAACAATAACAACATAAACTTTGCTGATTATCAAGAAGCACATTTATCAGTCGTTTCCTGTACTCCCGACGATTGTATCCGCAAAAAGTATCAGCAACTCCTGTATCGCGATTGTCATACCTGATGTTATGAAATCTTCCATCCTCGCCAAGACAACAAGTATTTAAATAATCCTTTGTCACCTGCAAGCCTTCCTCTCTATGTTTTGATTTGTCAATATACAGCATCAGCCCAATTCTTTTAACACTTCATTTATCCGACGTTCTATTTCCGGTGCAGAAATCAATCCCTTTTCTTCGACAAATTTTTCCAAATTCCTGGCCTGTTCGTCATACCCCTTGCTCCTCATATATGCACAACGAGAAATCCAACGGTTCAGTTCATCGTCATTCGGATGAATGTCCATCACTTCTTGCATTCCGGAATTTAAATCTAAACCATACATATCGAACATAGGCACAGGCTTATGCTGCCCAACTTCCATTTTCAAGATACGGTTCTGCCCATCCACGGTTTTAACGCCTGTGAGCACAAGCTGCGAATGAGTAGAGACAATGAACTGCAATTTAGGAAATGTTTTCATAAATCTTCCCAACACCACTTTCTCGAGTTCGGGATGCAAATGAAGATCTATTTCATCCATGATAACCACGCCTTCTATTTCCATGTCATCGCCATTACTCAACAGAAAGGAACGATAGGCAATATCAAGTGCCATATAGAACAAACGTTTGTATCCCGCAGGCAGATTACGAAAGGAATAATCTGTTCCGTCCTTGGCAAGGATATGCAAACGGGCATCATAAGAGCTGATTTCCAAATCCTCGACAGCGATCTTCAATTCATTTTCAGAAAATCGTTTCAATATGGCTGTTATATAACCGACTTCCTTTTCTGCTATATTAAGTTCTTTGACGGATGCCGCATATACCTCTTCCGTTGTCGGCTTGCCGATGCGCCGTTTCATATTTTCTATGGTTCTGAATTTTGTTTCCAGACGCACCAACCACGTATTGGTACATCCGGTTTCCGAATTCCAATCGGTGTATCCAATACTTTCAAACGAAGACTTTACCAGAAATTCCTCTTTTGTCCTTTCCTTTTTTTGATTTGCCACATTGGTATAGTGAGGATATCCGTCCGAATAATAAGCCAATAGCGGACGTTTGCCTGTTTTTTCATGCCAATTATAAAGAATTTCAAACGCTTCCTTATACTCCGACGGTCTCAATCTGCAATTGCTGGCGTAAGCACTTATTCCCCATTCCATGGGAGTTTGTTCGTCAAGGATAGCGGTACCTCTGATATCCAACAAATCGTCTGCATACCGGGCATTCATACGATGATAGTCTCCAACCAAAGCAAATCCTTCCACACCCACATAAGGATTACCGCCCCTGAGAGACCTCTCTCCCACCGGCTTCATTTTTTTTGTCTTCGGATCTTTTTCCTTTATTTTTTCAGAGTGCATCATAAAACTCAACGCTTTATGGAGCGCATGAATCAAAGAAGTTTTGCCCGAGCCGTTTTTTCCAAACAGGACAGTAACATGAGGAGCAAACTCTATTTCATAATCTTCAAAGCAACGGAAGTGCGTGATATGCAATTTTCTAAAGTACATATTTTTATTACAATAACTATTTTGCTTGGATTTTCTGTTTCTACAAAGGAAAGATTTATTTTTTACTTCTCCTAATAATCCTAGTTTTTTTTAGCCATCAAACCATATATGACGTATTTTATCCTGTCAAGTCATCTATGAATTTTATGTTTCCATATAACCAGCAGAGATCTGACGGATATATAAGCCGTTTTCAGCAACGGCCACCTCGTATTTTTATCTTCCCTATAAATACGGAAATTCTCTTTCGTCCTCTCCCATAGCATATCAAAGTTTTGAGAAACACCGCCTAAAGCAAAATGTGCCACACACACATCCACATTTTTAATAGGTACGTTCCCATTTTTCATTCTCATAAACAAATCTTTATCTGCCAATATGCGATAGGCGGTATTGAATCCTCCAAACTTCATCAGCAAATCACGCTTTACCAGTTTCCCCTGATGGCAACCTCCAAAACCTTTTGATACATTCAGTTTCAATGTTCCATCGTCGTGCGCCAAACACACATTACCACTGACAACAGGAACATCCGTTACATTTTTCAGCAATTCGGAGAATCCATCAGGAGTCAATCTGTCATCCGCTCCCAAATAATGGATCCATTCTCCACGTGCCATTTTCCATCCTTTATTGAAAGCGTCATATATCCCTTTATCGGGTTCGGACACATAACGAAAACGTGAATCAGCATTTGCATATCTGCGGACAATCTCTATTGTTTCGTCTTTTGAAGCTCCATCTACTATGATGCATTCCCAATCCTGCATCTGTAAGCTACTTATACTGTCCAATGCTGTTTGAAGTGTTTTTGCAGCATTGAATGTGGCTATTATAATTGAAATTTTAGGCATCATCACATTAATGATTTGTATATCTGCAATGTCTGATTGGCAGTTTTTTCCCAACTATATTCTCGAAGTTTCATTTCTCCTTTAACAGCAAGTTCATCCCGTAATGTAATATTCTCCTTCAATTTTAACATAGACATTCTTATAGAATCTACATCGTATGGATCAAAATATTCAGCAGCTGCCCCTGCAACTTCGGGAAAAACGGAATTTGAACTCAAACAAACCGGACAATTACAACCAAAAGCCTCTAAAATAGGCATCCCAAATCCTTCAATCAAGGATGGATAAACAAAAAACAATGCATTATAATAAAGATTAAGAAGTTGTTCATCCGTTACAAACACCGATTTTATTTGACCTGAAATTTTTAACGAATCAATAAATTCTTGTTCTAAACGGGTAAAAGGATGCCCCGTACAAATAACATTCAAACTTAAATCTTCTCTCAACAACTTTGAAACAGCTATGACAAAGCGTTTCCAATTTTTATATCCAGAACGTCCACCCACATATAAAATAAACTTAGTATCCATTTTTCTAAAAACACAATTATGACGTGTATATCCATGATGAACCACAGTTACCTTATTAGAATCAATCATAGGATAATAGTATAACAAATCTTTTTTTGTATAATCACTTATTACTATTATTTTATCTGCATTGACAATTTGCCATTTTCTTCTATCTAAAACATACTTGTTTTTCAATAAGCGTTCATAAATTAAATCATGAATTGTAATAACAAATGGTTTATTCAATGCTTTCTTAAAATAATCATTATATTCTGTTGCGTGAAAAACGTCAAAATCACCTCTTCGAATTTGAATATTCGAATACATCTGATTAATATGTTTTATTCCCCAATTATACACATGGCTATTCATTTTTTTATAAGAAATTTTATCTCTTTGAGACAAATAGACATTATTAGATAGCAAAGTAGAAAACTGGCATTCTGCTTTACCATTCAAATGTTTTACCAATTCTACAAAATAACGAGAAATGCCACCTATTTCTTGATCAAATGCTTGATAATCATAAAGTATCTTCATATTTATTTTTTTTAGACATACAAATTCCAACTGAGATCCAAAACAAAACAGATCTTACATTTACAAAAGACAAACAAGAGGTTGTATAGAGATCTATCCAATACGTCATTAAATATAAAGCAGAGCTATGCTGTATCGACAATTTTCTACATCGCAAACCTCTTACTATAGACATCAATAACACTATTATAACCAACAATAAATAAACAACTCCACCTGTCAACACAAAATTTAGATAACAAGTTTCTATACCTTTACGATCATCTTCAATATGACCATACTCATCCTTAAGAGGGAAATAATATGTACCATCCATACCTTTACCGAAACATATATACGATTTTTTTTGTGAAATTTCATTTATCAAAGCCATATTAACTACAGATCTAGTATCCTCAATTGATCTATCCATTATATTGTCTAATAAGTGATTCTTATATGCCCCCCAAACAGAAAAAACAACTATAACACTCAATACAATACCAAAAACGAATTTCATTCCCAATGATTTTATAACCAGCAATCTGTTCAGTATAAAAACAAGACCATACATGATAAAAGACATAACCAAGGCTCTTCTTGCCATAAAAAGAGCCGAAAATAAAGCCATAAAATAGACCATAAAGCAAAGCAACTTTTGCTTCTTAGATAAATATCGCTCAAAAATCAGAAGATAACCAGAAACGAACATACCACCATAAGCTGCCAAATATTCTATTCCATCACGTTCCGTAAAAACATTATTGATAAAAAGGACAAAAGAAACAACAGCAAGAAGCATCCATATAGTAATGCAAGAAAATAATGATTTCACAATACCTTTATAATATGGCAATAGTGCCAGCATTGGCAATATAAAATTGAAAACTCCATGTTCCCACGAAAATTTATTTAAAATTCTAAGAAAGTCAACATTCCAATTACCTCTGATTACAATAAATATGCCATACAACAAAAATAAATAGACAATTTTATTCAACGCTGTAAAAGTTTGCTTCTTATAATAATATATCAACAAAGCAGCGACCAAAATGAAACAACACAATTTCAATCCTTGAAGAAACATTAAAGGAAGAAAAGAAAAGAAAACTAATAATCCCAAAAAGCAATAAGTTATAATTGCATAAAATAGGACTTCACATATTCTAATTTTCATATAAATGCGTTGATATTCTACTTATAAAAGTTTCAAATTGCTTCTCGAAATTATCTATTGAATATTTTTTCGTAGCATATACAGAACATTTTTTACTCAATCGGTTAATTTCTTCATCAGATAATGAATTACACCAATCAACAGCCATAGAAATTGATTGTATATCCAAATCATTCAATATAAATCCTAAAGATTTTATATCATCAACTGAAGCCCATTCAGATAAAATAGGAATTACACCCAATTTCATAAGATTAATAACACTACCGGGCATTCCTTCTGAAGCGGAGGGATAGATCAAAAAGTTACAATTTGCTGCAATTTCCATAAATCGACAACTATCCATATTTACGAAACCACATAAATGTATATTATGGGTTATAGATTTTGAATATATCTTTTTAAATTCCTCTTCCATTGGTCCAACAATATATAATGTATATTGAGGATTTGAAATAAAAAAGTTCAAAACTAAATCAAGTCCTTTAAGCACATTACCACTACTACCCAACCATATATAATTTCTAGTGGGTTTCAATATTCTTTGAATAGCTTTTTGGAAATTCATCGAAGATTGATCTATAATTGTAATTTTTTGCCTGTATTTTTCCGGATAGGTTTTAAGAGTAAATTGAGATCCTATTTGCAAAATACAATCAGCGATATCAACCGAATTATGTTCCTGAACCATACGCCTATAAGGAAGATTTACATTAAAGTATTTATTAAATTCATCCGTCCTTTTTTTGATCATCCCATTTTGGTGTTTAAAATAAGCACCTGTTGCATAATATATTTTATAAGCATCAGGATACATCTGTGATAAATGCACAAAAGCAGGTTCAATTCCAAAAACAATTTTCACATTCAAATTTTCAGGCACTACGGTTGAATTGTAACTTACAATCAATGTATTATAACCTAATTTATTGAATACTTTATTAATTCTAATCATCTCATACCTATTCTGATGAACTTTCATATAATAAGGATTATCCTGATGATAAAAGACTTCTGGTAAATATGATATAAGAACCCATTTTTCACTCTCTGGAACTCTACTGATATAAGAATGCTTTTTTCCTAACATTTTACATCGCAACCTATAATATAAATCTCTAACGAACTTCATTTTTAGATATTTGTTTTACCCAATTATGATATTGCAAAGGAGCTAATATATAACCATTAAAACCTGATAACAACATGGCAATAATAATAGAATACACTCCACAATTATATACTTCAATAAATAGATAGCAAGCAAAAATAAAAACAAATGGAGAGACTAAGCAAGACAAAAATTGAACTTTCAACATACCTGTTCCATTTGTAAAACTACAAAATATACCACTAAATAAACATATGCTATTATAAATAAAGAAGCATACTGAAAGAGTCGTAGGAATAACAACATCACTTCCTAACCACAATTTATAAACTTCATTTGAAAATAAAAGCATAACAAAACCTATCACTGTCCCTCCCAGTGCAATGTGAGAATATTTTTTTATACTATTCTGTATCCACCTATAATCTTTTAATGCATAAGCATCTGTAATTGCAGACCATAAAGGAAGAGAAAAAATATTCATACCTATAGTTAATACATTGAAATATTTAAATGCAATATTATACTTCGTAACATCCTCTGGACCAAAATACTTTATAATAATAAAATTTGAACTTTGATACATTACCAGTCCGGCTATTTGAATAATAAAAAACTGAAATCCAAGTCCTATCAACCCATTAGAAAGAGATAAATCAATATTCTTAAATGATGGCGATATTGAATTGTATTTGGTTTTATACAATAAAATACTAAAAATCAACAACGTAACAATAGGCACCAACGAATATACCAAAGCTAACATTATAAGATTTCCCTTTGTTGTAAATGACAATATTATAATTGAAATCAAAGTTAATAGTTGCTCTAACAAATTTTCGAATGATGAAATTGCCGGTGATTGATGTGCAAAAGCCACTACATTTATAGTAGACAATATAAAACGGAGACAAAAATTAACAATCACAAAAGAAACTACTAATACTAATTCCACATTGCTAACAATGTGTACATTTATTACATCGCATAAGTCAATCTGCTTAATTACTGTAACTAAGACAAATGCTAAAGGTATAAAAATAAGACTCAGTATAGCATAAGTTGTACTAACTAGTTTCTTGGCCATTATTTTATCATTATTAGCCAAAGCAATACCTAACTTATTTTTTAATCCATTATTTAGACCTATATCAAAAAAGGAAAGCCACATAGACAATGAACTAATAGACAGCCATAAACCATAAACAGATTCATCAACATATTTCAAAATCAATGGTACAAGAATTAAAGACAATATAATACTTGCACCTTTAATCAAGCCTCCTTGAAGTGCATTTTTTCTTATCTTTCCACTTCTTGATTGATCAGATAATATTTCTTTTACCTTCATCATTTTTTTATAAGAGTTCAAATAGGGAATATACACTGAATGTAAGCATCCACCTATGACAACAAGCCATAGCCTCTGTTAAACAGGAGCATAAGATGCTTTAAGATTTTGTATTCGATTGATAATTTTAGATCACTAACACAAACTCTTGTATTATGAGTTTCAGTCTCTCCTTCCACCCGAAGTCATGTCGAAGAAATCCTTGAAATAATCGAATGTGGTTTTCTTTATCGACCTATATGTGTGAGCTGGCATTATGTTCGGAATTACCCTTTCGCTAGATATTCATATACATTCCGGATCACCTTACTGAACTCCACTTCCACCTTCACCAAGTGCCTTCCACCTAGCGTATAAGGTATCAAGAAGTTCAGAAATCCATAACGAATCTCGCCATTGGGGAAACCCAACGTGTAGAGTAACACACCCTTATCATAATCTTCAAGAAAGGACTACCTCCCTTCGCAGTGAGAACAAAAGTGATAGCCGTTTGTAGTGATTGGTCATATCATTCCACTTTCTCAAATGGGAAAGCATGAAGATAGCTCACCGCCACTGTCATGTTGCCAAAAGCGAACACCAGCCGGGTGTTGCGATGCAAGCGCATGATGCAGCCCTCCTTGCCGCGGAATACACCACCGGTGATGCGGATCCGTTGTTTCTTCTGAAGATAGGCCTCCAAAGGACGGTTTAACAACTCGATGTTGTAGGGCATGGATTCATACAAATAAATGAATTCCTCCATCTGACGCTGGGGGATGACCGCTGCACGGTGTGTGTTATAGTCCGTCACCAAATATTGGCGGGGAACCATGGCAGACAGAATGAGTTCCAACTGGTCCAAAGGAGCGCAAACAAACAGCCAGCCGCTGCCTGCCACTTCCTTCTCGTCCGTCAGAGCGTTCAACGAAAAAGCCGAATCGGTGGCGAATGCTTCTTTCAGCGCACGGACGGAATCGCGACGATCAGCATATTCCTGCTTGGTATAGGCACATTGTTCGAAACGCTTCTTGTGGTCGGTAGCGGTATAAGAAAATACCTTAAAACAGAAATACCGCTCCTCGGCAATGCCCAACGAAGTACGGATCTTTACGCCTTTCCTGCCACTAAACACACTGATATAACGTTTCAGTTCCCTATTAGGGAGATATAAGTAGTACCAACTAAGTTCAGGACATTCTTTTCCTATTCCCGCCTGTGGCGTGATTCTTGAACTTGACCCCGGGTCTGAGACAGAAGCGATTGAACTGCAGAGCAGTAACTTAGGCACTTCACTCGTTATGCTTTGATTTTCCGAGGCATGTTTTTCCGCAAGCCCCGAATAGTTATCTGCTTTCATCAAAACATTACAATTTATGATTTATGATTTCAAAATAAGAAACTCGAATAAGTCTTCAGTTTCTTTCTTTTTATTGGGGATCTCTTAATAGGAGAACCCCACATCGCTGCAAAGATACGTATTATTCCTTAATATCGAAATTTTTCGCATGGAAAAGTACCTGCAAATGGCTCCGATAGCATCAATTGTTTGCAAAAACAGGTATGCATAAATCTGTTATGTATCATAGCTTCAACTAGTTAAGAATGAGTGGGGTTCTCCTATTAAGAGATC
>CAMWGU010000103.1 GCA_947173895.1 uncultured Bacteroides sp.
GTTGATTATCAGGTATATAGCAAATATCTAGTTCGGCGAAGACTTTGCTTGTTTCGTTTATTGGAATGAAAACGCAGGAAGTGGAAATCAAAGCGAATGTGCAAGTAACCTTGAAGTCTGATACGGAAGTGCTTGATGAAGTGATGGTCGTAGCATACGGTACTGCAAAAAAATCATCTTTTACAGGATCTGCGGCTGTTGTGGATAGTAAGAAGATAGAGAAAAGACAAGTTTCAAATATTACTAATGCATTGTCTGGTGCCGTAGCCGGAGTTCAGGTTATGTCTAGTAGTAATGGTGGACAGCCGGGGTCAACTGCAAAAATTCGGGTGCGAGGTACCGGTTCTATGGCTGCTGGAAATGCCCCGTTGTATGTAGTGGATGGAGTACCTTATGATGGAGATCTTTCTTCTATTAATACTTCTGATATTGAATCGACAACTGTATTGAAAGATGCCGCATCCAATGCGCTTTATGGTGCTCGAGGAGCTAATGGAGTTGTATTGATAACAACCAAAAAGGGTTCGATGGGAAAGGCTGTAATAAATGTGGATGCAAAATGGGGATCCAATTCACGTGCTGTACCCAATTATGATGTTCTAACCAATCCGGCTACTTACTTGGAGCAAGCTTATCTTTCTATGTATAATGGTCAGATATATAATGGAAAGACGCCTATAGAGGCAAATGCTTTTGCCAATCAATCATTGCCGACTAATAATAATGGCGGTGTAGGTTACCAAATTTATACAGTGCCACAAGGGGAATCTATGATTGGAATGGACGGAAAATTGAATCCGAATGCTACATTAGGATACTCAGACGGTACATATTACTATCAGCCCGATAATTGGTATGACGAATTATTCAATAGTGGGAATTTACGCCAAGAATATAACCTTAACATATCAGGTGCTACTGATAAATTAAATTATTATATGTCAGCAGGCTATCTGGATGACAGCGGATTAATTGCCGGCTCTGGATTTACCCGTTATTCAGCTCGTGTAAAGGCCGATTATCAAGCTAAAAGTTGGTTAAAAGTAGGAGCAAACATGTCATATACAAATTATGATATGCAATCTCCGGCTAGTCAAGATAGCTATGCTGGAACTTCTTCTGCCAACCTTTTTTATGTTGCTAACTATATTGCTCCTATTTATCCTATGTATGCACGTAATGCCGATAAGTCTATTTTGATTGATGGTAACGGATTTACTGTATATGACTTTGGCGACCGAAGTGTAGGTGGAAACTATAAACGTACATTTATGAGCGGTTCCAATCCTGCTGCCATGATGGAGCTGGACAAACGTCAATACCTGGCAGATGTGTTCAGTGGACGTTGGTATGCCGCTGTTAATATCTGGGACGGATTGAAATTTACATATAATATAGGTGTTGATCTGGATAATACTCGCTACAGCCGCTTGTATAACGCCTACTATGGACAATATTCAAAAGTGGGTGGTATCGTTTATGCCGGCTCGACTCGTACCTCAGGTATCAACCAGCAGGAATTACTGTCTTACACTAAAGAATTTGGCAAGCATAACATTGACGTTCTGGTAGGACATGAAAATTATACTTATGAGTATAAATACTTAAACGGAAGCAAAGAAAAATTATTCAACCCGAATATTGTTGAAATAGACAATGCAATAAAAAATCCTTCTATTAGTTCTTTTACTGATAATTATTCGACAGAAGGATGGTTGGCACGCGCACAGTATGATTATGACGGCAGATACATTTTTAGTGCCTCTTATCGTCGCGATGCTTCTTCCCGATTCGCTAAAGATAATCGCTGGGGTAATTTCGGATCTGTTGGTGGAGCATGGGTATTGACTAAAGAAGCATTTATGGAAAATCAGAAATGGGCTGATTTCATTAAATTTAAAGTCAGCTACGGTATTCAGGGTAATGATGATTTGCTTTTCAATGATGTATATGGCAGCAAGAACTATTATCCGTATCAAGATCAATATAATGTAGTAGAAAATAATGGGGATTTTGCGGTGAACATGTCCTATAAGGGAAATCCGGATATTACATGGGAAACTTCATATTCTTTTAATGCCGGTTTTGATTTTAACTTGTTTAAGGGCTTGCTGAATGGTAGTATAGAATATTTCAGCCGTAAAACAACGGATATGTTGTATTACATGCCGGTTTCTCCTTCCAATGGCTATGCGGTATATCCGAAGAATGTGGGGTCTATTCGTAATAGCGGAATTGAAATAGACTTGAATTCAGACATCATCAAGACTAAAAACGTGCAATGGAATGTATTTTTGAATGCGACTTCGGTTAAAAACAAGATCTTAGAGCTTGCTCCGGAACTGAATGGAGAGCTGATATCCGGCTCTACTATCTATAAAGAGGGAAAATCCATGTATCAACGTTACTATCGCAAGTATGCAGGAATAAATGATGAAGGTGTGGCATTGTATTATATGGATGTGAAAGATGAAAAAGGTAATGTTATAGGACGGGAAACCACTACCGAATGGAATAAAGCAACCCGATATGAGACAGGTGACTTGTTGCCGGATGTGTATGGTGGCTTCGGTACGACTGTTTCGGCATACGGTTTTGATTTTTCTATTTCTTGTGCTTATCAGTTGGGTGGTAAGTTGTTTGATAGTGGTTACCAATCATTGATGCACAACGGAAGTGCAGCTTCTGCCGGCCAGAATTGGCATAAAGATATCTTGAACTCATGGTCTGAGAGCAATAAAGGTAGCAATATACCCCGTTTGAATGGAAATGATACTTATGCAAATTCTACTTCAGACAGATTTTTGATAAGTTCGAATTATTTAGATCTTACTAATATTACATTGGGTTATACATTCCCCAAGGCGTGGGTGACCAAATTACAGTTGTCTAATTTGCGCATTTATTTTGCAGCCGACAATGTGGCTTTGCTGTCAAAACGTAAAGGACTTGATCCTCGCCAGTCATATACCAGCGCTAATGCTATGACTTATTCACCTGTACGAACATTGTCTGGTGGTATTAAATTAACATTTTAATTAAAAGTTAGAAATATGAAACTATATAAATATTTATATCTTCTTCCATCGTTCGCATTTATGGTAACATCCTGCAATTTGGATGAAATACCTGAAGGGGGCACGATAACTTCTGACCAAAAAGATGAAATACAATCAAAAGACCCTTCGAAACTGAAAGCAGACGTAATAGGATTGTCTTCAAATCTGATTAAGTATAATTCTATCGGAGAATGGTATGGTGGTACGGCCCACTTTGACTTTGGTTTTGCATCGGCTTGTATGATGTATGATGCGAGTGGAATGGATATGCCTTCTGAAGATACTGGTTATAACTGGTACCGTTCTCAGCTGCGCATGACTGACAGAACGGAAACAGGTACCAATACTTATTACTTCTGGAATTTGTTCTACAGTGAGATAAAAATGGCGAATGACATTCTAAAAGTAGCAACAGCTGATGTGGAGGATAAGGCTTTGAAGCAATACCGTGGACAGGCCTTGGCTACTCGTGCCTGGAGTTATTTAAATTTGGTGCAAATTTATCAGTTTACTTATAAAGGACACGAGAATGCTCCGGCTGTGCCTATTGTAACAGAAGAAACAACCGGTGAACAGGCTGCCAGCAATCCGCGCGCTACGGTTGCTGCCGTATATGATTTGATCATGAAAGATTTGACAGATGCGATAGGGTTGCTGACTGCTGACCGCGATTCAAAAGACCAAGTGAATATAAATGTAGCATACGGTTTGCGGGCACGCGCCAATTTATTGATGCAAAATTGGCAGGATGCTGCTACGGATGCTGAAAAAGCAATGGAAGGTTATACTCCTTATAGCAGAAATGATGTATCCAAGCCTTCTTTTAATGACAGCAATGCGTCTTCATGGATTTGGGGAAATGTGGTTACAGAAACCAATGATATCGTTCAAAGTGGTATCTTGAATTTTCCTTCGCACATGTGTTCTTTTACCGGAAATGGTTACGCTCCGGGTTATGCGGGACGTTATATCAACAGCAAGTTGTATAGTCAGATACCCGATACGGACGTCCGCAAAGGATGGTGGGCGCTAGGGGATCCTGTATATGATGAAAACAATAAGCTGTTGGGATATGACTTTACAGGAAAATGCCCTAATGTAGATTGGACCTGGAAGTATAATTATCAAGGTGTTGACTATAACATTGCTGACTGGCTGGGATGGCAGGCTCCTTATTTGAATGTTAAATTTGGTCCCTATCAAAATGTCTACAATAATGCTACCAATGCTTGTGACTTCCCGATGATGCGTGCGGAAGAAATGATTTTGATTAAGGCTGAGGCGCAGGCCATGGCGGGGAATGTGTCCGGAGCTAAATCGACATTGGAGAATTTTGTGAAGAACTATCGTGATCCTTCTTATGTTTGCTCTGTATCTTCGGCAGAGGCTTTACAAGATGAGATCTGGTTTCAACGTCGTGTCGAATTGTGGGGAGAAGGATTTTCTTTCTTTGATATGATGCGTTTAAAAAAGCCTATGGACAGAACAGGAGCAAATTATGCAGCGAATGTAGCATTTAGTTTACCTGCAGAATCGCAAATATTCTTGTGGTTGATCCCTGAAGATGAGATCAATAATAATAGTGGAATATCTAAAGACGATAATAACCCGGTGGTCAGCGTTCCAACTATATGATGCATTCAAACATTATGCAGCCCTACCTTTAAAAGTAATGAATGGCGCGAAATATAAATCGAAAAGAATCGCGCCATTCATATCTTCCGACAATACAACTACAAAATTACTCCGTTGAATACCTGAATATTGTCTTCGGATCCGGCAGATTTCTTTCACCTCTTATTACAGAAACAAATCTATTTCGTCCCAGCTTCTCATATTGAAATCGGGGGTAAAAGGTAAAGATGTCTCATTTTTTATATTATAATAACCAGCTCCCATCCCCACTTCTTTTGCTCCCGCCACATCATTTTTCCAGTTATCTCCAATCATCAAGGAAGTATGCTGTTCCGACTGGGTGGCCGACATAGCGAAATAAAATATTTCCGGATAGGGCTTATGAACTCCTATATCTTCGGATAAACATACTTCTTATACATATCTTGAAACGTATCGCAGGTGTTTTCGGTAAAAGCCCACACCGTATCATCCAAATCAATAAATATACTTTTATACATACATCATAAAAACAAATTGAAAAGGGTTGCGTCGCTCTTACGACACAACCCTTTGGCTGAGAATAATATCTGTTCCGCTTTATTTAACTTGAATTACAAGATAACGTGATACGCTCCAAAATCCGGTAGGATTGGTTATCTTCAAAATTAGCTGGCCTTTTGCGTCTTTCACCAGTTCGTATGAACCGGCCGGATGAGTGGTCAACAATTCTGCACGCTTGGAGTATAGTTTGATTTCCTTGTCAGTACGGATGTCAATTTGAGTGAAATAATCCTTATTGAAATCTGCACTTTTCAACACATCTCCTTTCTCCAGAATCTTCTGATCTTTTAATTCTGATTTTGTTCCAAACACAAACCATGCGGCATTCAGTGCTTTGTCTTGGCTGGCTACGGTAGCAGCTTTCGCTTCGTTCTCGGCTGTCAGATCGCTTATATTCTGATTTAAACCGGCTACCACATCGTCAAGTTCTGCTATACGAATATTTTTTGAAGCCAATTCTGCTTGCAATGTTTCAATCTGATGTTGCTTCGTTTCCAGTTCTTTAGTCAGATTGTCTATAGCTTTCTTCAGCTGAACAGAATTATACTGGCTGTTCTTCAACTGTTTCTCCAGTTTGGCTATTTGCTCGCGGTTCGACTGCAATTTTTCACTGATGAAGCGGATGTCATCTTTTATTTTGTCGGCACTATTCTCACGTATCATACCACTTTGCAAATCCACACGGTTTTCAGCCTCATTTATCTGGCGGAAACCTTCCTGCACTTCATTGAATGCTCCCATGATACCGTCCAGTTCCGCATTCCTGTTTGACAACTCTACCATCAAAGAGTCATTTTGGGCTTTCAAAGCCTCAGTCTGAGCTCCATTTCCACACGAAGTCAATAAAGCTACAGACAACAACGATAAAAATACTAGTTTTTTCATTTGCTTTACTTTTTAAGTTTTATTTATCTTTCAGTCCTCTCTTCCACCAAGCACAATTACAATCTCACCTTTGGGTTCTTTCTGTGTGAAATGCGCTATAACTTCCGTTAATGTACCCCGCACGCTTTCCTCATGTATTTTTGAAATCTCACGGCATACGGAAACAGGCCGGTCTACACCGAAAAACTCAGCAAATTGAGTTAAGGTTTTCACCAAGCGGTAAGGTGATTCATAAAATATCATCGTTCGTTTTTCTTCCTGCAGAGATGTCAGACGGGTCATTCGTCCTTTCTTTTGCGGTAGAAAGCCTTCAAAACAAAAACGTTCGTTTGGCAATCCCGATGCCACCAGTGCAGGAACAAAAGCAGTGGCTCCCGGCAGACATTGCACTTCGATGCCATTTCTTACGCATTCGCGCACTATCAGAAATCCAGGATCGGAAATTCCAGGTGTTCCAGCATCAGAAATCAAAGCCACCGTCTCTCCCGCTTTGATACGATTTACAATACTTTCCACTGTTTTATGCTCATTAAACTTATGGTGAGACTGCATGGCATTCTTTATTTCGTAGTGTTTCAAAAGGATACCTGAAGTACGCGTGTCCTCAGCCAATATCAAATCGGCCTCTTTCAACACGCGGATAGCGCGAAAAGTCATATCTTCCAAATTTCCTACCGGAGTAGGTACAACATACAATTTTCCCATAAACTATTGCATTCTATTTATATATAAAACAAATGTAGAAAGAAAATGGATGCGAAAACTTTATTTTCTTTATTATTTAACAGATCTTTAATATTATATCTTTTATTAATAAATTTCCAAATAATAATTGCCATTTTTCAGTGGACAAGTAGTACATTTGCATTCAGAATCAATCTATATCATTATATCAGACTATGGTAGCTTTTTCAGAATACTACATTAAGGAAACACGCATACGGAAAAAAATAGAGGTAACAAGCGGTTTCGTGTTCTCAAGCAAAACCGAAGAATCGATTCCGCCTTGCCGGCTATTGTGGACAAAGTGACCAAAGTACATACTATCTGTGTGAAATGTGTAAACTTGGCTTATGTCAGTCAATGGATAGCCAAGATTGAAAAGAAGAAAATAAATAAACAAACACTTATGTTACAAAAGAAAATAACATTCGACAGTTTTATCCGTGGAATATTAACGGCTATTGTCATTATCAGTATCCTCTATCTGATAAACCGACTCAGCGGAGTGTTGCTCCCCTTTTTCGTAGCATGGCTCATAGCCTATCTCATCTATCCTATGGTTATTTTCTTCCAGCATAGACTACGTCTTCGCAGCAGAGCTGTTTCCATTCTGGTAGTTCTGCTGACTTTGTTTTTTATCGTTACACTGGCATTTATCGGACTTGTACCTCCCATTATCGAAGAGTTTGGCAAACTGAAAGAATTGCTCACCGAATACTTCATCGAAGGTTCCAAGCAAGCAGCCATCCCCGGCACCGTTGCCAACTTCGTCAAAGAACATATCGACATGCTGAAAATACAGAATGCATTGAACGAAGACAACTTTGCAAACACTATACGCAACGTGCTTCCACAAGTATGGACGTTGCTGACGCAATCCGTCAATATTGTGGTCAGTATATTCACATCTTTCATCATTCTGCTTTATACCTTTTTTATTCTGCTGGATTATGAGACCATTGCACACGGATGGATACAGTTGGTTCCAGTCAAGCATCGTAAGTTAATCGTGCGTATCGTCACGGATGTGCAAGACGGCATGAACAGGTATTTTCGCGGACAGGCTTTCGTGGCGTTCTGCGTAGGGATTTTATTCAGCATAGGTTTCCTTATTATCGATTTTCCCTTGGCCATCGGTTTAGGATTGTTTATCGGGCTTCTCAATTTAGTGCCCTATCTTCAGTTGGTAGCTTTTATCCCCACCATCTTGCTGGCATTGTTGAAAGCCGCAGACACTGGAGAGAACTTTTGGTGGATATTATTCTGCGCTTTCTTAGTATTTTGCATCGTACAAATCATACAAGATGGTTTGATTGTACCGAAAGTGATGGGTAAAATCACAGGATTGAACCCGGCCGTCATCTTGTTATCGCTTTCAGTATGGGGAGCCTTAATGGGAATTGTCGGGATGATTATTGCTTTGCCATGTACAAGCCTGATGCTTTCATACTATCAAAGATACATACGGATAAAAGAAAAAGAGTTTTCCAATTGCACCGAAATAGTTGATAGTCAGGAAATATCCAATCAAGGATGAAAAATAATTCAAAAAAAGGAGGATGAATATTTGCATATTTAAAACAAAAACTCTACCTTTGCACTCGCAATTCGGAAGAATAGTGAATAAAGGATTGATTCGCTAGCTCAGCAGGTAGAGCACAACACTTTTAATGTTGGGGTCCTGGGTTCGAGCCCCAGGCGGATCACTGAAAGAAAAGCCAAAAGGCGACAAGAAAAAGACAAGTCCTACAAAATCAATATTTTGTGGGACTTTTTTTATTGTCTTTTGGCAACCTTGCCCACCACGAAAAGGTCACTGACAGACAAAAATTAGTGCCTTATTCGTACCCCCGACAAAATTCTTCAAAAAGGGGTACGATTTGTCGGAAAATGGCGAAATGTTGTCGGGATTTGGCGACCCTGCATTTATCTCATTATGAGTTAATAAAAGTAGTTTTGTAACTTAAAAAATGAGGTATGAAATCAACATTCCGAGTATTGTTCTTCCTGAAACGGGACAAGGTGAAAAAGAACGGTAATATGCCAATCATGGCACGTATTACCATTGACGGGAAATTAGCCCAATTCAACACCAAACTTGAAGTCAATCCTAAAAACTGGTCAGCCAAAACAGGAAAGGTAAATGGCAGAGGGGCGGAATTTACCCGCATGAATGAAATGCTGGATAGCATCAAGGCTACCTTGCACAGACACTATCAGACCATTTTAGAACGGGACAGCTATGTAACCGCAGAGAAAGTACGCAACGTGTTCTTAGGTAAAGAGGAAAAAGCAAAAACTCTCTTACAAGTATTTTCCCAGCATAATGAACAATATGTGCTGAAAGTAGGGAAAACAGCCACGCAAAAGACATATACCCGTTATGAACTTACCAAAAATCGCCTTGCCGAATATATCCACGATAAATATAATGTGGAGGATATTACCTTTCGGGAAATAAATGTCATGTTTATTGAAGGCTTCTACCTGTTTATCCGGGAGAATTACCCGTGTACCCACAATACAGCCATGAAGTTTATACAGCGTTTCAGAACTGTTGTTCTGTTTGCCCACAACTTGGGACTAATTACTTTTAATCCTTTCGGGGCATATAAGCTGAAATTCGAATATGTGGAAAGGGATTTTCTTGAACAGGCAGAATTAGACCGGATATATCAGAAGACATTCGCCAGCAAACGACTGGAGCAAGTTCGGGATATATTCATTTTCAGTTGCTACACTGGGCTTTCTTATGTGGACGTATGCGAATTGGCCCCTGAAAATATAAGATTGTCCTTTGACGGTAATTTGTGGATAATCAAGAAAAGACATAAGACAAGCATAACGTCCAATATTCGATTACTGGATATACCCAAATCCATTTTGCAGAAATATGACGGGAAACTGCCCAATGGTAAACTGTTGCCAGTTATCAGTAATCAGAAGATGAATGATTACTGTGCGCCCGTAAAGGTAGCGTAATGAATGTCTCTTTAGCAAGAGACTAGAC
>CAMWGU010000104.1 GCA_947173895.1 uncultured Bacteroides sp.
CTTTGTCCACCTATGAAGGGAGGGTGAAAGGAGAATGAAGAAGAATGAAAAGATCCGACAGAGTGTCATTTTTGCATACATAGGCTTCAACGAGTCAACCTAAATCAGGAGTACACAAGCTTCTCTCTGAAAGCAGATGTGAAAGGTCTTATGCCGATGAGTGAAAGGAGTGTGAGGGGATGCCGTTTCAGTTTTAACCGCCTGATTGGCAATTGGTATTACTAAAAATGAAAGGGTGAATGGGTTTAATGAGAAGAATGTACATCGGGTAGTGGAGAACAAATAGGCAGGAACTATTGTGACGTTGTTTATGTTCAGATGGGCCGCATGGTATGCTTGAAGGAACTTAACAAGGCAACCGCATCCAAATCCTTATGATTCAGATTGCGGCTGCCTTGTTTATACTTGCCTTGTAAAATGAAAGGAGCTAATCTTTTTCTACGCAACGGATGAAACAGGCGTCACTTGTGTTTTCTTGGCTATCATTCCTCATGTCTCACTTTTTTTAATTCAAGTCAGTTCGTTCACAATTAGCTTCTACTGATTTGCAACCCCTTATCAGACAATGTCATATCAACGAACCGAGCACAACTATTGGAAGGGTTTTGAGTCAGAATACTCCGGATGCGTATAGCCGCCTCCGGGTCCTTGGCTACCATATACAAATAACCTCCTCCACCTGCTCCGGGTAATTTATATCCTAGACAATAGTCATCTATTTTATGAATAATTGCCTTCACAGCGTCCGGATTAGTACCAGGATCTAATGCCTGGTTCTGTTTCCAGGTTTTACCGACCATACGCCCCATTTTTTCAAAGTTACCACGTTGGATAGCTTCATACAAATCAAGAGCATGCTCTTTCATATTATCCAATATAGACAAATGACTAGTGGAATTGAGGAACATACCCCGCACGATTTCGGCCAAAATTCCTTTAGCAGTACGGGTAATTCCAGTATAATAAAGTAAATGACATTTCTGATATTCACTGGCAGTAAACAAATAATCGGGCAACCAGCGAACCAGCGGATTCTGATCCAGACCAGCATGTGTCTGCAACAGTTTGACACCACGAAACACTCCGCCATACTGATCTTGCCAACCTCCTCCAGTAGTTAGTAACTGTTCTAAAATCAATGTACGATTGCATATTTCATTCTTGTCCCAGTTCAATCCACAAAAATCAGCAATCGCCCCCAGTACTGTTGATGCCAAAATGGAGCTAGTTCCTAAACCTGAGCCCGCTGGAATGGCAGAGAGAAGAGTTATCTCCAACCCGGATCCGAAGGCCTTTAGTTGTTCTTCCAACGAAGCATACAAGTCGACAGAAAAGCCCGGTTGAAATCCGGCCAACACTAATGCTGCTTTAGGAATGGAAAAAGGCGACCCCACCTGCATAAAATTCCGAACTTCCTCATATGTAGAAACCGTTTCCATAGCTCCCAAGTCAATGGATCGCAAAATAACCTTATATTCCCGACAGGGTTTCACATAAACCTGTAACGGAGGCTGACCATTCAGTTCGATAGCTATATTCACCACATTTCCTCCCTCATTCAAACAATAAGGTGGAGTATCAGTCCATCCACCGGCCAAATCAATACGAACCGGGCTACGCCCCCAGACAATCTGATCGGAATATATGGACAAATAGGGTTGCTGTTTCTGAGCCAATGCCGAAGCTGTGAGCCCGTCGCGCATCAAGCGGAAAGCTTCATCCTCATAATCCTTGTAAGCCAATCCCTTGAGTTGCTGAGCCCTAGCACGAAACATATTATCGCTAATACGTGTCATCAACGAAGCCGACTGAGGTAACGGCGCAGGTAAAGACAAGTCATGACAAGCAAAATCTCCAGCCGCATGCTCTAAATTTAGCTGATAAAAAACACTCCGTTCATAATTGTGCGCCAGAGCAGGCCAGTTTTTAATCCGAAAAGCCTCGCGCTGTTTAGTCAAGCGATGCAAATTGGCATAAGCAGAAATCTCATCGGCAGACAATTTGCGACAACGTCTCCAAATCTCCTTACCCTGCTGCAATGTCGGTTCGGAAACCATCCAACGCATCACCACACCCAGTTCGTCCACCGAGGAACAAATCGGGAACAAGCGTGCAGCCTGCAAGTCATAACCGTTTTCTATTTCTTCCACTGAAAGTCCACGTGCCACACACCATTCACGAACAGACATACCCTGATAGCAGGTTTTTTCCTCGGATAGCACTCCTTTGAAGGCATCATTAAAACCATACGGACGGGCCACATAATCCGACTCTCCGAAAGGAACCACATCAATGCACACCCCGGACGGTACGTCCAGTTTCCAATGGTTATCGGGCACCCCAGTAACAATAGTCTGTTTGTGAATAGTCCACTCAGAGCCGACACAGCTGTTTTCTATCCATATCTCCGAATTTTGCGCTGTAAGCTTATATCCCACCTCAGCATTTTGGACAAACATCGCAGGATGCGGTTTCACCTTCCGATGCATGATTTCCCGCTGATCGTTTACCAGATTCTGCACTGCCAATGTAGATGAAATCAGCTCACGGCTGGTTCCATAATGATAAAATTCTCCGCCAGGCAAAGGCAAAATGGCCACACTAAGTGCATTCAGTTCGTCGTCTACCAGGCGCGGATGTTCTCCCAAAGTCAGTCCGAAATCAGAGTACATATCATAATAAGAAAGTTTTCCCTCTTTATGCGATCGCTTTACCAACAAATCAACCGCACGGTCACTCAATAGCCAAATGCCAATATCCATCAGAAAGAGGTGGGTCTGAGCCAATTCAGCCAATTCTTCTACCGAAGGTTTCTGAAGCATGAAATCAAGTTTATCGGGATTGGCACGCGACGAAACAAAAACGCCGTGATTCTTTGCCAGATTAGGGTCCACCCACAATCCATAACACACCACATCAGCCTCTGGAATAACCTGAAGTGACCGAGAAGCACGTATATAGACATCTCCACTAGCCACAAGAGTGTGGAGAGAAGCCGGAGCATTCTCCATAATACGCTCATACAAAGGAAGCTGAAGTGAAAGAAGATTCTGTGACAACCGCTGTCCGCGAGCCCACCGGAATATAGGGATCGGGGTAAGAATCTTGCCAGAAGGAGCATATCCGGGTAATCGGCGGCTCTGTCCACCGGCATGCAGCAAAATACGTTTTTCCCTTCCCAGCCATACTAAGAAATCACAGTCTGGATCCGCTTCCTGACGACAAGCCTCCAATAGCCATGCAGTACCGCCACCCGAACCCAGCTTACTGCCTATAGGGTCAGAAGTACAAAACCATTCTGTCCTATCTGCATTCTCTATATCATGAAAACATTCCACCAAATTAGGAGGAAGTGATAATAATTTCTTCATTGTGTATCTTTGTTAGTTATTGTACACAAAGATGCTCATTTTCCCCTAATAAGCCAAAAGAAAAAGTATGAATTTTAATCAGTGAACTCAAAAACGCGCTTATCCAGCGGCATTACTTCTTTAATCCCCGGCCGTGCCAAGGGAGTCCCAAAAGGCATCTGTGCCACTAGTTTCCAGTCGGCTGGCAAATGCCAAGCCGCACGCACTTCCTCATCAATCAAGGGATTATAATGCTGCACAGATGCGCCCATTCCTACATCTTCCAACAGAGTCCAAACAGCCAATTGATGCATAGCATCAGTCTGTTCCGCCCAAATTGGGAAATTTTCCTGATATACCGGAAAATGCTCCTGCAATGAACGGATGATGGACATATCCTCAAAAAACAAGATTGTACCATATCCACATGCAAAACTGCCATCTATCTTCTCCTCCGTCTTACCAAATACATCTGCCGGAATCTGCTTGCGCAAAGTTTCTTTTACTATATTCCATAGCTTCTTATGAGCCCTATTGGTCAATAATACAACACGAGTTGTCTGAGAATTAAACGCCGAAGGAACAAACTCCACAACCACGTTTAGTAAATCTTTAATTTCGGCATTGGACAAGGTGGACTTGTTATCAATCCGATAATATGTACGACGAGCTTTTAGAGCTTCTTTGAAACTTTTTGCCATATCAACCTCCTTGATTTATAAGTTATCATGTTAACACAACAAATAACCGATAAAAGAAGTTCACTTTTGTTGTTTTTTTCAATACAATAAGCTACTTTTGTTTGCTAATTATTAACAATCAAAAAAGCAGTACATTCAATGAAAGATTTTCTGAAATTCACATTTGCCAGCGTCATTGGCGTTTTTCTAGCAGGAATCGTGTTCACCATATTGGGGATTATCACCCTGGTTGGCGTAGCCGCATCATCCGAGACCGAAACCACAGTGAAAGACAACTCGGTATTTGTTCTCAATTTGAAAGGTAGTTTATCCGAACGTGTGCAAGTAAACCCGTTCCAACAGTTGTTAGGCGAGGAATTCGAAGCATACGGGTTGGATGACATTTTATCATCCATCAAAAAGGCAAAAGAGAACGACAATATTAAAGGTATTTATATCCAGCCTTCTGCGTTTGGAGCATCATACGCCTCGCTGGAAGAAATACGCCACGCACTACTCGAATTCAAAGACAGCGGAAAGTTCATCGTGGCATACGCCGACCAATATACACAAGGAATGTACTATCTTTCCAGTGTGGCCGACAAAGTAATTGTCAATCCTCAAGGAAACATCGGATGGCACGGAATCGGTATGCACCCTGTTTTTTTCAAGAATCTGGTATCCAAACTGGGTCTGGAAGTACAAGTATTCAGAGTGGGTACTTATAAATCGGCTGTAGAGCCATACATTGCCACCGAAATGAGTCCGGCCAACCGCGAGCAAATGACAGAATGCCTAGGAACCATTTGGGATCGTATCCTAACAGATGTGTCCGAATCACGACAAATTCCCGTTGATTCACTGAACGCATACGCCAACCGGTATATGGACTTCTGCCAAGCAGAAGAATACATCCAATGCAGGCTGGCAGACACCTTAATGTATAAAGACGAAGTCATTGCCTACCTAAAACAACTGACTGGACGCGATAAAGACGACAAGCTGAACAGTCTTTCCATAACCGACATGATAAATGTGAAGAAAAATGTGCCCAAAGACAAGAGTGGAAATATAATCGCCATATACTACGCCTTTGGTGAAATTCTGGACGCTTCGGGCAATACTACCGAAAACTGTATCGATGCACAGAAAATGTGCAGAGACTTGCGCAAGCTGAGCGATGATGACGATGTGAAAGCCGTCGTGCTACGCGTCAACTCTCCCGGTGGTAGCGCGTATGGTTCCGAACAAATTTGGCGCGAAGTGACAAGACTGAAAGAAAAAAAACCTGTAATCGTTTCTATGGGCGACTATGCCGCATCAGGAGGTTACTACATATCTTGTGCCGCCAGCCGCATTTTCGCTGATCCGACCACATTGACCGGCTCTATCGGTATATTTGGTTTGATGTACTCGGGCGAAAAGCTGTTTACCGAAACCTTGGGGATGAATTTTGACGTGGTGAAAACTAATGAAATGGCCGACTTGGGTGCCAGTATGGGCCCCATCCTCACCCGTCCACTGAATGCTTCCGAACAAGAGCTGATGCAAAACTACGTAAATCGAGGATATAAATTATTTGTAACCCGCTGTGCGGAAGGCAGAAAAATGACGACCGAAGCAATCGAAAAAGTAGCTGAAGGTCGGGTATGGACCGGAATAATGGCCAAAGAACTTGGTCTGGTAGACGAACTGGGAGGTATAGACAAGGCTTTAGAAGCCGCTGCCAGCCAAGCCGGTATAGAGAACTACAGCATCATTGGATACCCTGAAAAAGAAAGCATCTTTGCCACCCTGCTGAACAACCAGAAAGACAATTACATAAACGCTCGGCTCAAAGCATACATGGGGAGTTATTATAACAGCTTAAAGGCATTGGAAAACATAAAAGATGCCAATTGTATGCAAGCACGTATGCCGTTTGATCCCCATATTAGATAAACAGGTATGAAAAGTAGTCCGATCAAAATATACAAGTGGCTCTATCCAGTTTCATGGCTTTATGGAACTGGCGTGTGGCTACGCAATAAACTGTTCGACTGGGGAATTTATAAAGAACGTCGGTTTGACATTCCTATCATTTCGGTAGGTAATATCACTGTGGGGGGAACCGGGAAAACCCCCCATACAGAGTACCTGATCAGACTATTACAAAAAGATTATCAGGTGGCCGTGCTAAGTCGTGGCTACAAGCGCAAGTCCAAAGGATTTATTTTGGCCCTTCCAGACACCCCTGTACAGATAATAGGCGATGAACCTTTTCAGATGAAACAAAAGTTTCCGAACATCTATATGGCGGTGGACTGCGATCGTTGCCACGGCATAGAACAGCTATGCCATAATCACCCGACAGCTGTAACAGAAGTGATTATCTTGGATGATGCTTTCCAGCATCGCTATGTAAAGCCCGGCATGAACATTTTGCTAGTGGACTATCATCGGCTGATATGCCGAGATGCTCTGCTTCCTGCCGGACGAATGCGCGAACCCGAAAGCAGCAAAAGCCGAGCAGACATAGTAATTGTCACCAAATGTCCAAAAGGTATTACCCGGGCAGAGATGGAAACCGTGAAAAGCCAGATGAAACTTCTTCCCAACCAACGACTCTATTTCAGCACATTAATCTACGGCAAGTTACATCCCTTGTTTATGGACATACATACACCTACACCAGCAAAAATAGAGCAAAACCAGCATATCCTGCTAGTGACAGGCATTGCCTCGCCAAATAGGATCATTGAAGAATTATCGCTATACAATAAGCATGTCAATCCACTGATCTTCAGCGACCATCATAATTTCACAGCCAAAGACATTGATTGCATAAAAAAACACTTCAACAGGTTGCCCAAAGGCGAACGTATAATTATCACCACTGAAAAAGACGCGACAAAGTTGGTAACCCATCCGCTGCTGGACAATACATTGAAACCATATATCTATGTATTACCCATAGAGATATCTTTTTTACAAGACCAACAAGAATCGTTTAACTCAAATATAACCGATTATGTTAGAAAAAATTCAAGAAACAGCTGCATTTCTTAAAGAAAAGATGCGCACTAGTCCCCAAACGGCCATCATATTAGGCACAGGGTTGGGAAGTCTGGTACACGAAATTACCGATCCATATGAAATCAATTATAAAGACATTCCTAATTTTCCCGTTTCAACCGTAGAAGGGCATAGCGGCAAATTAATATTTGGCAAACTGGGTGACAAAGACATTATGGCCATGCAAGGACGTTTCCATTTTTATGAAGGATATTCCATGAAAGAAGTTACCTTCCCCGTGCGAGTGATGCACGAATTAGGCATCAAAACCTTATTTGTATCCAATGCAGCAGGCGGAACAAATGTAGATTTTGAAATTGGCGACCTAATGATTATCAAAGACCATATCAACTTTTTTCCCGAACATCCGCTCCACGGCAAGAATATCGAATACGGTCCCCGTTTTCCGGATATGAGCGAGGCCTATTCCAAGAAGCTAATCGATAAAGCACTGGATATAGCTAAAGAAAAAGGAATTAAAGTACAACAAGGTGTATACATAGGCACCCAAGGACCTACCTTCGAAACTCCGGCAGAATATAAAATGTTTCGCATTCTTGGAGCTGACGCCGTTGGTATGTCTACTGTGCCCGAAGTCATCGTTGCCAACCATTGCGGTATCAAGGTGTTTGGCATATCAGTCATCACCGACCTAGGTGTGGAAGGAAAAATTGTAGAGGTATCACACGAAGAAGTTCAGAAAGCTGCCGATGAAGCACAACCACGTATGACAACCATTATGCGCGAACTGATTAATAAAGTATAAAAGATATGCAGGAAACAAATAGAACAGAAATAGCTACATTAGGCGAATTCGGCCTTATTAAACACCTAACCAAAGATATTCAACTAAAGAACCAAGAAACCCGTTATGGTGTAGGAGACGATGCTGCCGTATTAGAATTCAAAGACAAAGAAGTATTAGTCACAACTGATTTACTGATGGAAGGTGTGCATTTCGATCTGGTATACACCCCGTTAAAACATCTAGGATATAAATCTGCAATCGTAAATTTTTCGGATATTTATGCCATGAACGGCACTCCGAAACAAATCACCGTTTCCATCGCACTGTCTAAACGTTTTTGCATCGAAGACCTAGAGCAGTTCTATGAAGGACTGAAACTGGCATGCGAAGTACATCAGGTAGATATTGTGGGCGGTGATACCACTTCGTCCTTAACTGGACTTGCCATCAGTATCACTTGTATAGGCGAGGCGGAAAAAGATAAGGTAGTTTACCGCAATGGGGCTCATGACACCGACTTGATTTGCGTCAGTGGCGATCTAGGAGGAGCCTATATGGGGCTCCAGCTTTTGGAACGCGAGAAAACGGTCTTTCAAGGAGAAAAAGAAGTCCATCCTGATTTTTCAGGGAAAGAATACATTTTGGGACGTCAGCTAAAACCCGAAGCACGCAAGGACATCATTGAAAAACTGGCAGAAGCAGGCATCAAGCCCACTTCCATGATGGATATTTCCGATGGTCTTTCATCAGAGTTGATGCATATCTGTTCGCAAAGCAACACCGGCTGTCGCATTTATGAAGAAAGAATCCCCATTGATTACCAAACAGCCGTGATGGCAGAAGAACTAAATATGAACGTGACAACATGTGCATTAAACGGTGGTGAAGATTATGAACTACTTTTTACTGTCCCTCTGACGGCACATGAACAGATATCAACAATAGAGGGTATCAGGATCATTGGATACATTACTCGTCCCGAACTTGGATGCGCCCTAATAACACGTGACAACCAAGAGTTTGAATTAAAAGCACAAGGTTGGAATCCGCTAAAAGAGAAATAAAGCAAAAAAGAGCACTGATAATAAGCGTATTATATTTTTATCAGTGTTTTTTTTCTTAAATAGTTTGCAACTTCAAAAAGTTTCACTACCTTTGCAAGCGAAAACAAGAAACAAAGGTGCCATAGCTCAGTTGGTAGAGCAAAGGACTGAAAATCCTTGTGTCCCCGGTTCGATTCCTGGTGGCACCACTTCAAAGAAAAGCAAAAGACAGTAAAATCCTGATTTCCAAACAGAATCAGGATTTTTTGTTTTCCGGCGGAACGCAAAAAATGGCAGAATATTACAGTTATTGGTGTTCCAAAAGGTGGAGCAAAAGAGGTGGAGCGTAAATCTCCACCGAATAAGATTACTTCTCTCTGATTTGCAACATTTTGCGTATCAAGAAAGCGTGCATGGTTTCCTACTTTTGTACAACGAAAAAACTGTAGGAACATGAAACGAAACTCATTCAATGTGCTTTTCTTTATCAAGAAAGCCAAGTTGCTGAAAAACGGGGAAGCCTCCGTATGTATGCGTATCACCGTGAACGGTGCACGAGTGGAAAACAATATCCGCAAGAGCATTGAACCAGCCTTGTGGAATCAGGCGAAGGAGTGCGCCAAAGGCAAGAGCCGCAAATCCTGCGACTTGAATGCTTATATCGAAGAAGCAAGAATCAAGCTCCACCAGACTTTCAAGGAACTGGAGGAACAAGGGCTGTTCATCACCGCTCGCCTATTACAAGAAAAGTTTTTCGGACAAGACCAAGCACCCGAAGTTGTCCGTACACTTATTCAAACTATCCAAGAACATAACGACCAATGCCGTG
>CAMWGU010000105.1 GCA_947173895.1 uncultured Bacteroides sp.
TTGCTGTAAAAATTGAAGTATCACCTGTAGCTTTCCAGTATAAATAAATCAAACGGATCGGATAACATAATGAATCAATTTCCCATTTCCGTTCGTTAACTTCCTTCCGCATTTCAGTACCATCTGTCTGCCAACCGGCAGCCGTAGGTCCGTCGTTAAAGGCGTTCGCATAAGGATCCACCAATATACAATCCAGCTGCCTGTTTATCAGTCCTTTTATCATTTCTCGTAAAGCCTCATCCTCAGCAGCCAACGATAAATAATTCTGCACTTGTGCCGATGAGTCCCTTAACCACATGGCATTTATATCTCCCGTTATGACAAACGTATCAGGATATCCATCTCGCATTTTAAATTTTACCGTAGTATCCAGAGTATTTGGGAAACAGTTTATAAACATCCATTTCAATTTATCATCCGCTATTTTCGCCACCACTTCATCCAACTTTCTTTCTACAGTCGATGAAACAAACGCTCTTTTCTCCAAAGAAGGACGTTTGGATACATACGTTGCATCATTCACAGAGATACTTTCATTTACCCATTCTGCTGGAAATGCAGTCTGCACCACAAATAATAAAAAGGAAAATCCAGATGTCAATATTTTGTTTTGAACTCTCATATTATTCTCTTTTTAATTTAATTATATAATCAAAAACACGAATAAGGTCTCAAAGTATTGATTTTGAACACATATAATTTATATTCTATAAAAGTTCTATAGAATCATTATTTCAAATAAAATTTAAACCAATCAAAATCAGCGACACCGCCTATACCTTCTTCTTTTGTCGAATAATTAAACAAAGCAAAACGATTGGCGGTCCAGGCCAATCCCAACCCCATTTGTAGTACATTCCCAATAGGTATAAAGTCCGTACCATTCAGGCTATAATAAAAACGGGCTGTAAAATCCTTATCGGTTATTCTAGCTCGAAACCAAATTCGTTGCTCTAAGCCAACAGGGCACACTACTTCTTCCATCTTCCCGTTGTTGCACATCACTATTTCCTTTCGTCCGTTTTCTTGTCGAACTGCCACATAAGCGTATGGAAATTGGAACACACCCAACCCCGCTATATTTCCGTCTTTCAATCCAGATACATCCACCTCCACTGTACCCGTCGAATTAGGACCTTGAACACGTTGGGTCAACGTATTCCTTGCGAGGGTCAAATCTTTCGCCAGCGATGCTTTCAGACGCATATATCCTTTACGCTCCGATAACGACCATTTACTGTTATCCGGATTGTGATTCCATTGCCATTGTAACCCCAGTTGTTTTTCATTGAAATCGTCGGATGTAGCAGGAGTTGTTATTTTCACCCGATTACCTACATTCGGTTTCTGATAAGTAATCACATCTTTCCCGCTTACACCCAACATGGGCCAACCATCTTCCCATTTCACAGGTAATAAATGAGGGACTCTTCCTATTGGACCTCTGTCTTGCATAATGATAAACCACCAGTCACCATTCTTCAGCTGTACCATTCCTCCCTGATGCAATCCATTGGGAGGATAGGAACTGTCATCCTCCACAATCACTTTATGTTCATAAGGACCATAAATATTTTTCGACCGCAAACAAACTTGCCAACCTTTTGTTCCTCCAGCCGGACAGGTGATATAATACATCCCATTAATCTTATACATGTGAGAGCCTTCCATTCCATAATTCTTCTTGGTTCCAGACTGGTTGTCCACTCCTTCACTCCAAATCTCTATCGGTTCACCCTTCACAGCATGTACATCTGAAGTCAACTCCGTAATATATAAACGATGTTGTCCATGCACGACATACACTTTTCCATCATCATCAAAGAACAATCCCGGATCATATAAATATTCAGGAAAAATGGTTCGTTCCCACGGCCCTTCCGGACAATCGGCCTCACAAATCGAGAAATGCCCTTTTTCCGTTCCCCAACCATAAGGTGTACAGAAAGCCACATAAAACTTACCATTATGATAACGGATTGAATTGGCCCAAGAACCATTCAGATAAAGCGTACCTCCCCGCATATCGTACCGAGGATCTTCTTCATAACGGTCCACTGCATAACCTGCCATTTCCCAATTCACCAAATCTTTCGACTTCAATATCGGACTTCCGGGAACATAGTGCATACTGGTCGAAACCATATAAAAATCATCGTCGACCCGAATCACATCCGGATCCGGCCAGTCTCCCCACATAATCGGGTTCGTGAATGTCCCATCTCCATTTTCCGGACACCATCCCTCTGTCTGGGCAAACGAAGGAAAAGAGATACAAATACTCCCCCATATACATACAAGTATTCTTAAATTCATCATCTGTTCGTATTTTATCAATGTCATTATCCGTTTTTATTTTTACCACTAAATTATTTAAGTTTCTGATTTAGCTGGAAGTAAATAAGTTATAGAAGTTATCATTTTGCTTCGCTTCGTTAGAAGTCAGAGCCGATAGTCTTATAATAGGAATATTAGTAGCAACAGGGCTATTGGCTTTTGACTCCTAAGCCCGCCCTGGTGGGCGATAACTCCTTTAACTCCTGTCAGTTTTGGTAAATTCGATACTTAAAAACTTTACTACATTGGAAACTTGAGTTACGTTATAAAAAAACGCCAGAATAACAATCTATCCTAATATACCGCAGAAAGTGCTACCCCGGCGTTCAACAAACACTCCCAAAAGTTACTTCAACGGATCGAATGTACCACCCCACTCATTATTTTGTTCTAATTTGGAGTTACGATCCAAATCATTCTGTGCAATAGGATAGAACCAATGATTCAAATCAAGATTAAACATGTAAGATTTATCTCCATCCAAACATTCAATATAATCGAAACGGAATTTCTTACGAACATCAGCATCCTCAATCATGCTTTGACTCCAATCCATTGTTGCTACATCAGCTTCATCTTTGATTACCAGATAAAGTCCAGATCGATATTTCAGTTCATTCAAAATATCAAAACGCTTCCAACGTCGCAAATCTCCCCAACGTTTCCCTTCATAAGCAAACTCTATAAAACGTTCATCCATATAAGCTTGACGAATCTCATCTTGAGATGTAGCAATAATGCCGTATTTACCATCGGTTGACTGAATACCAGCTCGTTTACGAATACTATACAATACTTCCAAAGCTTCATCTGTTTTACCTATTTCATTAGCTGCTTCACCCATATTCATCAAAACTTCTGCGAAACGAATTTCAATCCAATCGGTTTCACCACGAGAAAGAGTCGCTTGTTCCAATGATCTATCAAAACCTTTTAACTGGAAGAAACCAGAAGAAACACCAGCACCTATACCTTTCCCCAACTGATCTTGGATCAAGGTCTGATAATAAACACCTATTTCGGGGTCATTTGCTTTTTTCCATGCATTCCAAAAACTTTGCCCTTTTATAAATACATCTTCCGACGGATATACTGTACCCGGTAAAAAGACCGTAGCATACATACGAGGATCCCTATCAGTATAAAACTCATCCACAAAACGGGCATTGTATGCCGAATCTTCTTGCAAACGGTCAATATCCAATTCTAATTTAGAACCGTCAACCTTCGGGAAAGCCATCAATAATGGCAATATCATTTGATTGTAGTTGGCTGATCCTCCACAGAACGGTTCAGGACGAATACTACTTTGATTAAACGCATGATCAGAATAATAATATTGATTGACCATGATACATTCAACATTCCGTTCATCATACCAGATGTCTTCAAACTTTCCTTGATACAATCCTTTCCCGACACTCTGTAAAAAATCCACCGCCTCCTTGTTAGCGTTATAAGCAGCCTCCCAACGAGTCTGATCATCATCCGGATTAAATAGAGGGCTAGCATACCACAACAACACGCGTCCTTTCACAGCCATAGCACATCCTTTGTCTATCCGGCCATAGTTAGCGTTATCCCACGTATCAGGCAAATTCTCAATCGCCTCGTCCAAATCTTGAAGGATTTGTTGAACACATTCCGATGTACTGTTACGTTCCCGGAACAGAGATTCATAATCATTTACATTTTGAGATTCCAAGATTAATGGGACACCACCTAAATTCTGTACCTTTCCCCAATAATCCCAAGCCCGCCAAAATAAAGCCTCAGCCCGTAATTGTAATTTCTCTGCCTCCGAAAGAACATCCGGTGACACCGTTTCTAATTCTTGAAGGAAAAAGTTAATCTTGTCAATATATTCATACCCTAGTCCTTGCCCCGTATTGTCAACTGTAATTTCTCCACGAACATATTGACTCATATCTTTGGGAGCGTTCATACCTTCATCTGTTCCATTGCTATTAACAGGCCATCCAGGTCTCATTCCCCCATAAATATCGGTCAGATAGGCCACAATCATTGTCTTATCATTCCATACATTATCTGGATTAATCGCACTCGTATTCTGATAATCCAAGCTACAACCGGCCAATGCCAAAAGCAATAACCCGGATACAATATTATTTTTCAGTTTCATATCTCTATTTATTTCTTTGATTAAAACTTGACATTCACACCTATATTAAAAGAACGGGAAATCGGGAACTGTTTACCAGATCCGATTTCCGGATCATAATACTTAAACTTACTCCATACAAACAGATTCGTTCCCGTACAATACAACTTTATATCTTGGAATAAATTTCCGAACACTGAGGATAATAATGATTTTGGAAGACTATAACTCAACGTCGCATATTTCAAACGCAAGAAATTATTCTTAACTAACCAAAACTCACTGTCTTCACTGTAAGTCTTATATTCGCTATAAGGTAAACGTTTCGGTAACATAGCATCCGGATTATCTTCTGTCCAACTATTGTCATACCATTCATGCCACATACGATGCCATTCAGCACCTTCCTGCAAATCTTTAAACGATTTATACTCACCCAAACGCCCTGAGAACATCACGTCCAAAGACAAGCCTTTCCAGCTTCCACCTAAATTGATACCATACACTATCGGGAAGCTGTTGTCATGTAAGATTACTTTGTCCCACGAATCAATTATACCATCCGGCGTTTTATCCGGGCCACTGACATCTTTATAGATCATCATTCCCAATTCCGGTTTTTTACCATTAATCGTATAATTTGGATACATCTTATTAAACTCATCCAATTGTTCTTGTGTACGAATTATACCATCATAAACATAACCTGTAATATAGTTGGTAGAGTGCCCTATAGGAATATCTATTTCTTTCGCATTTTCAGCATAATCTTTCTTTATTACCTCATTCCAACCGTACGACATCGTCATATTTGCATAATAATTGAAATCTTTCGTTTGCCCTTTATAGCCAATATTCAAATCAATCCCCTGCGCATGAATTTCTCCATAGTTCTCTTTAGGCATTGACCGACTAAACGTTGTAGGCAAAGTTGTCTGTCTATCCCCTAAAATATCATAAGTATTTCTGAACCAATAATCAACAGATGCATTCCAATTTTTTCCCAAATGTGTATCTACACCTAAGTTCCAACTCAACGACTTTTCCCAAGTCAGATCAGGATTAACCACGCTACCATATTTTATGCCCACATAACGTGTCGGATCTGTTCCCCAATAATCAGAATTACCTTGCGCATATGAATATTGCCATTGCCATCCACCGACCGAATCATTTCCTGTCAAACCCAACGAAAGCCTTAATTTCAAGAAATCGACAAATGACTTATTAAAAAAGTCCTCTTCTGATATAACCCATCCTAACGACCCTGCAGGGAAAAATCCCCAACGCTTATTCGGAGCAAAATTCATCGAACCATCCTCACGAAAAGAGAAACTCATCAAATATTTGTCCGCATATGAATAAGTAAACTGTCCGACATAAGACATACGACCGCTTTCCCAGGTTGTATCGCCTCCTCCATAGGTATCTTCACGTGTAGAACTTGCCGCCCAGAACTGGTCAGTCGTATAGACAGGAAAATTTTCCCGGCCACCATACACCCCGGCTCCAAAACTTTCAGTCCATTCTGTCACAAAAGCAGCCGTCACATGATGCTTGCCAAAAGTTCGATCATAATTCAATTGGAAATTCAATTGCTTATCTCCGCTCCAAGTAGACTCTTTTTTCAATAAGGATTTTTCCGGCCAACTACATAAATAGGTACGTGTAATATCTTCATCCTTAGTAGACCAAATATGTCCATTAGTTCCCATTGTTTTCGTATCGACCATTTCATAACGTTTAAAGAAATTCTCTTTATAATTATGAGTCCAAGTTTGTCCATACGATACTTTGGCACTCATGCCTTTAATAAAAGGAAATTTATAAGTCAGGCTCGCCACCAATTGGGGCTTTAAAAAGTTCTCTTTCAAATAACCATCAGCGCCATTCATACGAGACATAATATTCCATGTTCCACCTCTTGCCAGCAAGGCTCCCGAATCTGTAAAATCAGGAAATGCTGGATTATCTGAAATTAAAGACTGATAAGTCTGATCCGGAGTTCCATATTCTTCATGTATCGATGTCGTCTTATTGTCAGAAAGACCAAAACCAACAAATGCCTCTAAATCGTCGGATATATTAGCCGTAACATTGACTCGCAAATTGTATTTGTCATAATTCAGTGGTTCAAACATTCCTTCTTGTTTGACATAAGAAGCTGCAGCAAAATAATTAATTGCTTCAGTACCCCCACTGACAGTCAAATTATGTGTCTGTGTCGTTGGATTACGATACGCCTGTCCTAAATGGTCGTATCCCCAACCACCATTTATCGTTTTCAAATAGTCCAACTCATCCTGAGACCAAAAATCAGCATTGGGAGAAGCCCCATTTATTCGGTTATACAATTCGAAAGTTTCTACCGCACTCGTAAACTCCTGATTCTTTGTCCGACTATCAAAACTATATCCATATGAATAATTAAAGGTTGGTTTTCCTATTTTACCTTTTTTGGTAGTCACTAACACAACTCCGCCCTCCGAACGAGAACCATAAATAGCCGCAGATGCCGCATCTTTCAGAATAGTAATATCCTCAATTTCTGAAGGGCTCAGATTATTAAAGTCACCTCCACCTCGAACCATACCATCAATGACATACAGAACCCCTTGACTATTCCAAGAAGATCCGGTACGAATCGATATATCCGGATTCTTTCCAGGAATTGCTGTTGGAGTACTGACATTCACACCAGCAATTTTTCCAACCAATAAATTTCCGGCAGATGTTGTTGGCAATTTTTCCAAATCTTCTGAAATAGACATATTAACAACAGATCCAGTTAACAATCCTTTCTTTTGTTTTGTATATCCCACAACCACCACTTCATCCAATGCCTCCGAGTCTTCTCTCAAGGCTATGGAAAGTTTCGTTTGCTTACCAACTTTTACCTCCTGATTTGCATAACCGATATACGAAACCAGCAATACAGAACCTTCCGGAACTTCCAAGGAAAAGTTACCGTCTATGTCCGTAATTGTTCCATTCGCTGTTCCTTTTACCACGACATTAGCGCCGATGACAGGTTCACCCGTGGCATCCACAATTGTACCCGTAACATGCGATTTCCGTTCAGGCGATGTACCGGAAGTCTGTTTCCGGATAATGATATGGCCATTGGTATAGGTCGCCACACAATCTGTCCCGTCCAATAGCTTCACCAATACTTCCTGTACAGTGTTACCTTTCGGCATTTTCCGGATGACACGCGAATCATCAATGTCTTGCGACTTATAGTCTATGAAAAGCTTCGTCTGCTTCTCAATCTGCTTAAATACGCTTTTCAACGGAATGTTGCTTCCTGTCAGACGGACAGGCTGTTGCTGGGCGTAGGCAAAGAGGCTGCATGTTGATAATGCGGTGACACACAACAGCCGAGAAATTTTTTTTCTACTTCCTTCTAGTATCAGATTTGTTAATTTCATATATTTGTAAGCTGAAATTTAAGTGTTTAAAAATAGTTTTGTTTCAAGGTCCTATACGAACAAAATTAAAATACTTGGTTTCAAACACCGGGAAGGGGAGTTGGCGCTGTTCTTTCCGGTTTTCTTTTTCTGATAATTCCTCCTTCTTCTACTTATTTGACAATGATACTTTTTCCCTTGATTATATATTGTATACCTATTAACTGATGCAGTATTTCCATGACATCTTCAATCTTTTCATCAGGTCCGAACTTGACGTTATACAAATCTGTTCCATAACGGGTAGCATTGTATTGGAAAGTGACTCCATACTTCTTTTCAAGAGTAAGAATCATCTGTTCGAAGGTGACATCCTCAAAAATCAGATACCCCTTGCGTGCCATCCTGAACAACGATAAATCTACCCGGTTCATCCGCACACTCTTGTCTGTATGTGAAAATACCAGCTGTTCACTCGGCTGTAGCACATAAGACTCCTCTGCCCCTTCTTTCAGACTGACCTTCACACTTCCTTCTTCCAGTGTAGCCATGGTATAATCTTCCCCGGCGTAGGACTTTACGGTAAATACTGTACCTAAAGCCTGTACATCCAGTCCTGAAGTCTTTACGATAAAAGGTTTCTCCTTATTTTTGGATACTTGGAATGAAGCTTCACCGGTCAGATACACCGTACGTGAATCCAACTGCTTGAAATCCGACGGATATAAGAGGGTAGATCCGGTATTCACCCAGACACGCGAACTGTCAGGCAATACAAGCTCACAAGTTTTGCCATACGGAACAAACATTTCACACATTTCGGTCGACTGCCGAAGAGTCAATTCTCTGGTTGTCCAATAAGTTCCACCTGCTGTCATCACAAAAAATGCGATAGCAGCCGCATATCTCATCCACCTTATCCGGATTCGTTTTCCATGATAGAACGACAGTCCCATCCGTTCCTGCAGACGGTTCCATTCATTCCATGTGTCCGAAGATATTTCCCCGGCCGATTCATCCCAATACTGATGCAACACGTCTTCCTTTTCAACCCGGTTCTGCTGCGCACGTAACCATTTCCCAAACACAGCCCTTCCCGCCCGGGTGAAATGCTTTCCAACATACAATCGGAACATTCTTTTGATTGATTCGTGTGTTTCCATTTTACCTGCTTTTATACATATGTAGGTTCAAACTGGAAACACACACAATCCAATCAAGAAAAAAATACATTAATTTTATTTTTTCTTTCGAGCAATAGATAAATGAAAGAAAACATATTGATAAACAAGGGCTACCTGTCAATCTACTTCGGTACATTACAGCGAAATTCTCTGTTTGGAAAGAATATTATTTGCTCTTCATACAAAAAGCATATACATTTCCTCCAAAATCAGAAACAAACAGCGTATTTCCAGAAAAAGAAACCGAACTGAATATCGGGGAGCCTAAATTATATTTTGCTGTTATGTCTCCCTCATTTTTATCTATAGCATAAAGATAACCGTCCGAAGCTCCTACAAAAACAGTATTTCCAACTATTATAGGACTCGTTTCTATTGTCTGGGAGTCAGGACGTGTATATGATGATGTATAAATCAAAGCTTTTCCTACAGGACAATGCTATTTCTCATTCAATGTACTTCTGTCAAGAGCAACCAAACCATCCCTTGATGTACCAAAAATTATTTCATTTTCTGAAATGACAGGCGTGGAGGTTGCGTCTACACTATAAGGTAAATCTTTCCGTTTAGTAGATGACAAAAAATGAATTTTATCGGTTATATTATTGATTTTTAATTAG
>CAMWGU010000106.1 GCA_947173895.1 uncultured Bacteroides sp.
CCTGTGTGAAGGGGAAACTATACAAAAAATGATGGCTTCGGACAATGCCGGGCCGGAAGATGATGGTAATGCGTCGGTTTTGGCAGGCGAAGGCTCTTAACCAAGAAGCAAAAAGACTGGGGGGAATACAGATACCACCGGTTGCGATGTTCCTATGATTATATCGGACTGACGGAATATTACCAACCGGAAATATCCGCTGAGCCACTTTTACGTCATCGTAACCGTTGTTACGGCAATAGGGCATAACGATAAAACTTATAGATATGAGATTTTTTGATAGAGAACAAGAGTTTGAAAAGCTTAGAGAAATTGAGGAATTGTCTCAAACTCAGCATATCAACCTGATTGTGCCGGGCTCTGTGAACACTTTAATGAATAAGATATTCAAGGATAAGAAAATGCTCTCAATATAAAAGAGTTATCAGGATACTTGAAAAATCTAAGATGTTCTTTGCACGTACGTACATGTAAGCCTATACATACGTATGTGTTTTACGACAAAGGCGGAATGTGTTGCGGCGCACAGAACAAGCCTGTGCAGTGAACAAGCTGGGCTTGTACGGCGAACAGGGCATGCTCGTGCAGCGAACAAGCATGCCTTGTTCCGGTGAACAGGCCTGTGATGTACGGTGAAAAGCCCGTGATTTCCTCTAATGCCATGACATTTTGTGCCAAATATTCAATCCATTTGCCTGTGATTTTCCCCATTTCCGGTCTCCTCTTTTTGACAAACGCTTTTTGATGTCGTATAAATGCCATACATTTTAAACTAGTCTCAATATATATAAAATGTTTTCGCTTTAATACAAGCATTATTATACCAAACTTCTATTCGATAGGCCCCCTTATTCCAGTGTCCTCTGTCATCTCCGCCCCAACCTAATAAATATACAGTTGTACTCTGATTCTTGTTAAGTACAACATTATCTTTATAAGAATATCCCGTAAGTGACATATCAGCCTTAGATGAGGTCAACAAGCCATTAGGAGTGTAAAATTTTACATACAAATTAACAATACCATCAATTAAACTATATACAGTCAATTTAGGGTGAATATATGTTGTCCTATCACTATAAATACGCCCTCCATAATTTTCATTCCCATTCTTTACCTCCATGTCTGAAACTAAAATCGGCATGTATAATGCAAAAGTATCCAATATTGATTGAGTATGTTTCAAATCCTTTTTTTGGGTATAGATGACACTATCTCGATTAGTAACAACACTTCTCAATGAGTCAACTGAATATTCCCGTTTCATCAATTCATTTCGGAGTTCATTAACATTTCGATTAAAAAGTAAAATTGCGATTAATCCTGCTACCACAAGCATAGAGAGTACAATAACCCACCGATATTGTTTTTTTTGTTTCGACAGGGATTCAATGCTATTTTTTAGTGTTTCCCTTTCTTTTTGCAACTGAACCTTCTCTGAGTTAAGGCGTTCTATAGTCTTGGCAAAACTTGAAGGCGCAGTATTTTTCATTGTCACAATGACATTGTGATAATGCCGTATCGCATCAGTTATTTTATCTTTAGCCTCTTCATCAAAAGCAAAACTGATTTTACTCTCTATTGGAATCGAAAAATCTTCCGAAGGTAAGACTTCCCAATAGGATTGCCATTTATTTACATATCCTTTTATTTCACAAAAAAGGCTATCAACCTCAGCTGCCTCAGATGAGAATTTCTCTACATTCTTGCGAATCTTCCCATGCTCATCGAAACAAAACAATACCCCTTTATACGCTGACGCCTCCAATACTTTTTGAAAGTATTCGTATAACCACTGAAGATTTAGACAAATCTCACCACAAACTATACAAACTCCATATATTTCGGATTTTGTCTTTCTATAGGCGTATGCATAATACATCAGATTGCCATCTCTATGAATGGCAATCTGGTTCAATGCGAAACAGTTCTTACAGAATTGTTTCAGAAATGTTTCTGAATGGTCTACAGCATATTGCTGATAATTTCCGGAAACCTGACTGAATAAATAAATCTTTAATACCACTATTCCTTAAAATAAATAAATTGGTCGTATTGTGAAACTTCATGAGAATCCCCCAACGCTTGCATAACAGGAAGTCCAATAAGAATATCCGTACCAACATTGTCATCAATAACCGCAGGTATATTGGACAATGTATGTTCCATACCGTCTTCATCAACAAAAGATATTGATTTAAGCACATAAACAGCATACTCGTTGGTTGCTCCATTAGCTACTTTAATAGGAAGGCTGGACTGATAATCACTTTGTGAAAGTGTTCCGTTTTTCACAAGCGAACTTGCTTCCAAATTAGAAATTTTCAAAGGCACACTACATCCTGAATCCCAAATTCCTTCAAACTGAGGCCCGCCATTCAAACGGATACGAACAAATATAGAGTTATTCTTTTCCGAATATGGAATAGCAAATGAGAAATTACGTTTATTCTGCCCATCAGGAAAATGCGAAGGACGATAAACTTTTTTATTTTCACATGAACACAAAACCAGCACGATGGCAAGGCTTAAAAATACTATCTTTTTCATGGCTCGAATTTATTAAATTACTTACCTTGTTGTTTTATCACAATTTGTTTCTCCAAATTTCCGGCTTTAATCATAAACATACAGTTCCTTTTACCCGAAGAATCATTAGCTGTAATAGTAACAGACAATTGGTCATTCCCGGACTTACTTAGCTGAACCCAATCAATCGGAGAATCAGGAGATTCCCATTCTCCGTCAGTAGTAACCTTAATATTCACTTGCTCCCCATTGGCATCAGAGTCTATGACATTTGGAGCGACAACCAAACTTGTAGGCTCTTTGTTCTCCGATGGCGTTTTCTCTGTAGTAGCCGTTTCTATCTCGCCCCTCCCTTTCCCTTTAAGAGATGGCGAGAGGTCACGAAAAAAGGCGTAATTCATTAAACTACTTAGCACTACGAGGATAGCAACAATAAAGAGTAAGCATATTTTCAATATATCCTTCTTATTCTTTGATTGGCACTTTTTTTCGGCTTTTTGAATATTATCAAAGACTTTTCCTCCAACCTTCGCGTATTTTTCCAATTCATCACGAACAGCTTTTATTGTCGCTTCATAATGACTATTCTTAACAAGTAAAGATTCTTTCTCTCTATTCAGTTCGCTGATTTGCAAATTCAAATTCTCTATCTCATCACGAACCTTAGATTTTTCCGACCGACAGACTTCTGCCATGCGATTCTCTAATACTGCTTTTTCTTCATTTAAATCCCTGACACTTCTTTCCAATGCCTCAATCTTTTCGGTTGGAGACTCATACTCTTCAGAAATATACAAACGACCGACTTCACACAAGTTCTGAAAGATAGTTATAGAATTGCAAAGATCGATGCTCACATTTACGCCTTTCCATGAATCATAATCCGCCATGTGAATATCAGCATTCAGAACTTTTCCTAATCCATTCACGTTTTGGTCGAAGGCTACTCCTATTTTATTCAGAAAAACCGAAAGATACTCTTTTTCCTCTTCAAACTGCTTTATCCGATATTGCCCATTTCCCTTTTTATCAATCCCTATGACCCTTTTTGTTTGTACCATCTGGTTATATGCGGAAGATAACATCCGATATACTACTTCCGGATAAACATAGACGCCCCTGCATATTATAGTCAGAGCCAAATACTGCCCTTCCCTATCGTTTTCTCCACGGCAGTCATTATTTACAAAAGAATAGACTATATAATTATCTCCATCAGTTCCCTTATATAGTTCTACAAATAAAGAGCACTTAGCGTCCGACTCTTTTTGGCGCAATATACGTCCTTTGAAATACTTATTTGCAATATCATTACAAATGTTTTCCGGAGAGCCCACAGGTATGAGTACACTTTGACCTACCGAAGAGCCATGTATAAATATGTATCGTTCCATAGTTTACCAAAGTTTAATGATTTCTTTCCACAAGTTAGAAGGATAAGCGGGACCAGAGGCCGTATAACTACTTCCATCATCTGGATATGACCCGGTGCAAAATGGCAAAAAAGAGTAATTTTCTATATCCCAAAATAAGAATTTCCTCGTAAAGAACAGATTAGGATAATTCCGTTTTGCATCAGCAATGACAGCTGACGGATTGGAGCAACCATTAGAATTTGCCCACAAACCATTTTGAGGTATATCAACTTTATTATAAAGAAGAATAATCTTGCTGGGATGATGAAGAACATAACGGTTATACAGGTTTACCATTTTCTGTTCATATTTACGTCGAAGTGACGAATCATTTCTGAATGATGTGGCAGAATCCAAATCAAGTAAAATAATATAAACGACCTTACGTTGTTTATCCGGCGTAATCTGAGCTATCTTGTCCAAATAAGATTTAAACTGGATATTCGGTTCTTGCGAGACATTGGTCAAGCTAAAAAAATCCTCACCCGGAGCTTCTAAAAAATGCGCCACGACATTGCCTTTCTTATCTACAATATCGGCCATCAAGTAATCAACCGTATTCGGCATTCTCGTATCAGGGTCACCAATGATGCTGTTAAAATACTCACAATCATTCTGATACTTCACTGTATTCAACAAGGTGGTATTCGCAGAAATTGTATATCCTAATCCAGAACTATTATAAAGATAGCTGGCAAGACTTTTCAACACCATACTTTTCCCACTTGACGGAGGCCCACAAAGAACAATAAACGGTGCAGAATCGCCCGGTATTTGAGGTTGGACTTGTATAGTAGAAACAGAGGGGTTAGCTGTTTTTTGTTTTTCGACCGGTTTCCGTACATCTTTTGACAGAGTGTCATCCACACTAAAATCAAATTCATTTGCAGAATTCGTTTTGCTTGTATTTTCCATATTCTTTTATTTCTAAAATTACCAAAAATTTCACCTTGCCAATATCCGTAGAACATAAGCCACGATATCTATAATCAGAGAGAACAATATCCATCCTAATAATTTCATATCATTAGGCAGACGATTGTGAAGCATATCATCCCAAACATTGAATGTACTGAACATTCGGAAAGAAGGGTAAGTTCTATATCTATATTTTCCTTTATCGATATCGCCCGAATCATCCGTTTTACTTTCTTTCATTTGATGCTCAATAGAGACTTGTGCCATTTTATCCAACCGATGAAAGATATTATTTGTCAACTGTATCTTTGAAAACTGATAATACACATCAGAAGTAGCAATTTCTGTAATTTGAGGAATATCCACAACATACAAGCTGTCATTAATAAATTGTTTAATCAACTCCAGATCCTTTGTTTGAGGAATCATTCGTTTGTAATAGCCTCTAATGATAGACTCTCTTCTAATTAAAATCTCCGCTATTCTGATTGAATATTTCTCTTTTAATGCCATGACCTCTTTGGCACCGGTTTTTCCTTTATCGCCCTTATCTTTATCTTCATCGAATATAGAGTTTTTATATGAGTATTTATCATCAAATTTTCCACCACTATTGGTAAAATAATCCTCTATATCTTTTAAATATCCGATAGCTCTATCTCCAAAACCATAACGTATGGATGATTCACATTCCCTTTTGAAATTATCTGTAAGATTTTGAACGGACGCTTCACAAAGAGCAATATCAGCTGCTTCTTTTTCTTTTATGCCATCTTTATTGTTTCTTACAGTTTCCTCCACGTAGTTTTTATATGTCCCCAACTCGGCATTTACGACATTCAAACCTTCATTGCTCATCAGCATATAATGCACATTCGTTGCAAAACTTACTCCCCAAAACAACAAGAAACCCAACAAACCTAAAACAAATTTCGACTTACTTGGATTAAATCGATTTTGCATTTCACCAATCACCATACTGAGACAATAGCCGGCAATGACAGCTACAACAAACACAAAAACAAATACCAACCATGTCTGATTAAGTTCGAAAGACATCGCCACGGATTTTGCAGTCATATACGCACTATAAGCCGCAAAAAGACAATATCCTGCCCAACAGGCAATTTTTTGAATGATGCTACTTTTATTCATATCGCTAATTATTTGATTATGTCTAAATAATTTTACGCTTTTCTTAACAGTAGCATCTCACTATTTATGTAAATGGCATAAAAAAACGTGGAGCCAGTCTGTTACTCGTTCCACGTGTTAAGGCCTTCGCATTGCCCGGTAAGTCGAAACGAGCAACGCCGAAAGCCCCACGCCAGTGTATATATAGTCACACCTATTGTCCTATTTTCAAAATAGGCACAACAGATTGTACATCATACACCTCATGAGGCGTTCCCGTTGCTTTGTTTTTGACTTACCGTTGAAGTTGCGAAGTTCTAACACGTCAAACCCAAAGCGTATAGTTACGCCTTTTTAATATATGTATGTCTAACCCACCTATTGCCCATTGAGGCTTCCGGCTTATATAGACTTTGCAAAGTTATAAAAACATTTTAATATAATACCAAATTAACAAAAAAATCAAGCACTTACAATGGATTTTTATATGCCGCACATGGCCGAAGTATGAACGGCCTTCATGCGGTCGAACAATTGGGTGGCGGAAAGAGACTGCGTAGCGTTCATCGAACAGGAGTTCCACCTTGAGTTGGGCGTACAGCTACTCGTGGTGACAGGAGTGGCACAATTGATAGCGTACTTCAGGCTGAGCAAGTTCATCCATCGTTCATCCACCTTGGCATAGTGCAAATAGGTATCGGGAATGTCTTTTTCTAGGGGTGCCACCTCGGTTTCCTCTTCAATATTCTTGGGAGTTGTCGGAGATACTAGCTTGGGAGCCACCGGAAAAGCCGCCAGATTTTGAAAAATTCCGTCACGGTTTCCGGCAAGTTGCCTTTACCGCTTTTCGCAAGAATGGCCTGTAGTTCACTTCCTTCCCTCAATCCGTATTCACCAGACACAATATAGTGGCAAGCACCCGCGAGCGCCTTTCCGTACGTGCATAGAGTCCATCACCAGTATCACCCCGACCTTTGCCCGGATGACCACAGCCAATTTACGCTAGGAATGGCCTGGCAAAGTGACAGTAGCCCGTTGAGGGTAACCACGAGGGTCGCGGCCTACCATATTAATCAATATGCAAGAATATTATTTCAAAAAGTCCTAATAAAAGCTTACTTTTGCAGGAAATAATATATTAATAAGAGATAAACGATATGAACAAACACATGTTAGTCACAGCAGCTTCGTTCCTGCTATGCGCGCAAATATTGGGAAACACACCCAAAAGAATCTACCACAAAGGATGGATAGACTTTAATAAAAACGGGAAAATGGACCTGTATGAAAATCCTCAGGCACCCTTGGAGGACAGAGTGCAAGACCTACTCTCACAAATGACATTGGAAGAGAAAACCTGCCAGATGGCCACGCTCTACGGATCGGGACGCGTGCTGAAAGACGCCCTGCCACAGGCCAGTTGGAAGACTGAAATATGGAAAGATGGTATAGGAAACATAGACGAGGAACATAACGGACTGGGATCGTTTCACTCTGAATACTCTTTTCCATACACTAAACACGTGGAAACCAAACATACCATACAACGTTGGTTCGTAGAAGAGACACGACTGGGAATCCCGGTAGATTTCACCAACGAAGGTATCCGCGGACTGTGTCATGACCGGGCCACCTATTTTCCTGCCCAATGCGGACAGGGTGCCACTTGGAACAAAAAACTGATAGCCCGCATAGGCGAAGTGGAAGCCCAAGAAGCAGTAGCACTGGGATATACCAACATCTATTCGCCCATCCTCGATATTTCTCAGGACCCCCGATGGGGACGGTGTGTGGAAACCTACGGAGAAGATCCCTACCTGGTGGGACAATTGGGCAAGCAAATGATTGCCAGTTTGCAAAAACACAATTTGGTAGCTACTCCGAAACACTTTGCAGTATACAGCATTCCGGTAGGAGGACGTGACGGAGCGACGCGAACCGACCCCCATGTAGCTCCACGAGAAATGCGTACCTTATATTTAGAGCCGTTCCGAGTGGCATTTCAGGAAGCCGGAGCACTGGGAGTGATGAGTTCTTACAACGACTATGACGGCGAGCCTATCACCGGCAGTTATCATTTCTTGACCGAGATATTGCGTCAGGAATGGGGATTCAAAGGATATGTGGTATCGGATAGCGAAGCAGTAGAATTTATCTCGAACAAGCATTATGTGGCTGATACCTACGAAGACGGCATAGCGCAGGCGGTCAATGCCGGACTGAATATCCGTACCAATTTCACCCCGCCCAGCGATTTCATTTTGCCACTCCGCAAAGCAGTGGCAGACGGCAAAATCTCCAAGGAAACCATTGATCAGCGGGTAGCTGAAATACTTCGCGTCAAGTTCTGGCTGGGATTATTCGACAATCCTTATCGCGGCGACGGGAAACTGGCCGAACAAATCGTCCACAGCAAAGAACATCAGGAAGTATCGCTGGAAGCCGCACGCCAGTCGCTTGTGTTGCTGAAAAACGAAAACAACCTGCTTCCTTTGTCCAATTCCATCCGTTCCGTTGCCGTCATCGGCCCCAATGCCGACGAGCAGGGACAACTGATCTGTCGGTATGGTCCGGTCAACGCCCCTATCAAGACCGTATACCAAGGCATCAAGGAACGGCTGCCCCAAGCAAAGGTGACCTACAGCAAAGGATGTGACATCGTAGATCCCCATTTCCCTGAAAGCGAAATACTGGATTTCCCGAAAACAGAAGAAGAAACCCGATTAATAGAAGAAGCTGTCCATGTTGCACAGCAAGCCGAAGTAGTAATAATGGTATTGGGAGGAAACGAACAGACAGTCAGAGAAGACCGTTCGCGAACCAGCCTTAACCTTCCCGGAAGACAAGAAGAACTTCTGAAAGCAGTCTGCGCAACCGGAAAACCGGTCGTTTTAGTACTGCTCGACGGACGTGCCTCTTCCATCAATTATGCGGCAGCCCATGTGCCCGCCATCTTGCATGCTTGGTTTCCAGGAGAATTCTGCGGACAGGCTGTGGCCGAAGCTTTGCTTGGCGATTACAACCCAGGAGGAAGACTGGCAGTAACCTTTCCAAAATCCGTAGGACAGATTCCCTTCGCCTTCCCTTTCAAACCGGGATCGGACGAGAAAGCTTCCACCTCCATCTACGGAGCGTTATATCCTTTTGGACACGGTTTAAGCTATACCACTTTCGATTATAGCGAATTAAGCATCTCGCCGTCAAAGCAAGGAGTAGCAGGAGACATCACGATCAGTTGCAAAGTCAAAAACACAGGAAAAACAAAAGGAGACGAAGTGGTGCAATTGTATCTGCGAGACGAAGTAAGCAGTGTCACCACCTATACCAAAGTGTTACGCGGCTTCGAACGTATCAGTCTGGAAGCCGGAGAAGAACAAAGCATCGAATTCAGACTAGGCCCACAAGACTTGGGACTGTGGGACAAAAACATGAACTTCCGTGTAGAACCAGGCCGCTTCAAAGTTATGATCGGTGCCTCTTCTACAGACATCAGACTGAATGGCCAATTCGACATTGTTCCATAATCAAAAACACAAAAGGGAGGTGTGTCAAAATGCACATCTCCTTTTTTTATGCACAAAGCCCCGACTTTCC
>CAMWGU010000107.1 GCA_947173895.1 uncultured Bacteroides sp.
TATGCACACAATATATAGTCAATCCGAATAGGAAGAACTTCACAACAGCTCCCCCGCTTATTTAATTGTCACCACCCGATACACATTCCCCTTGGACGTATGCACCCGTTCGCCCAGCTGAGGCAGGATGAGCCGCCTTCATGCGCTTGATGCGACAAATACTTTACTTCCGAAGAAAACGGTTTTGAGCGTGGAGAATACATTCATAGGGGATGTTTAAGGGGCGTACATTTCGGAAGATGAGATGACTTTTTCATCGGAAGTTTTCGATACACAAATAGATGAATGTGATGATGAACTAATAGAAAATGAGATTGATTATTAGCAAATAATTTATACGCCAAAAACAAAAAAACAATGCCCTTGAGTGTTATATTGCAAAAGATTGTCTATATTTGCAACGTTGTCACAAGTAGTTGTGCAACTTTACATATAATTAATAGATGAAAGTGTTTTGCTTTTATCCTTATTCGGGAAATCTGGCGAATTTCAAAAGGAACAGGGATAACAATAAAGGTTTCGTATAATGCTTCTCATTGATCTGCCGTAAAGCCTCTTCAGCCGTACCCTCCTCATAAGGAGTATCTGCAAAGAAACTTTGAAGGCGATGGAAGAAAGCATCATAATCTCCAGAACGGACTTCACGGACAAACTTCTGAATTTCAAAAGAGGATTCAACAGCATCGGCATTCGTATAGAAAGGCATCAGATATTTTATAAACCCTTCCTCTACTTCACGATTGGGAAACCCCAAACGATAAGTCTCAAATTCACGATCGTAGCCTTTAATGGTAAGATAACCGCTCTGATAAATCACAGAGATAGGATTGTCGGAAGTTGAATCAATGCTATTCAGTACATCAGCACTGGTTTCTTCATGAGCCATCCGGTGAAGATCGTAATGATGTTTTTTTAGCAATTCGACCAAATAAGTAGGTGTCCCCGTTTCAAACCAATAGTTGCCAAACGTATTGTATTTAAGTGTATTAAGTAAGCTAAACGGATTATACATACCTACAGAATCATAAGTAAAATGATAACCATCATATCTTTCACGCATTTCAGTACAAATTTTATCATATGCCAAACTTTGCGCATCAGCAAATTCATGCAATTCTGTTTCAAAGTTCTCATGCAACTCATGATCACTGATTCCACAAATTTCTATATACTGCTGGGCTATAGCTTTCCGCTATTAGAGCAGCTTGGGTACTTGCATCTGTTAATATGCATGCCAAGCATACTACCAAACGAAGCCGGCTTCAAGAAATCCATGAAGCCGGCTTCGTCTTTTTTTTACACCAATGCAACGTTTTTTCTATCTATTCCGATAGAGAAAGCCAAGGCTATTTCATCCGATAACGGTCACCGGTAGCCTTGACCAGTTCCTTCAAGAACTCTTCGGGATAGCCCGGACGCACCAACGGAGCACAATGGCCGGTCGTCGGGCGGAGAATGGTTCCGTCTTTCGCCATCTTCTTCACGGCACCGTCATTATATTTCACTATCAAGAACTCGCCCAACCGTTTCCAGCTATCTACTGCCGATTCGGCCGTCATGCAACTGTAGTTGGTCAGGAATTCTTTGGCTTTTACAGGGTCTTTTTCATACAAGCTCATGGCAGAAGCCTCAATGCCTGCCTGTGCATGGGCATACGTATCTTCCAGATTGTTCTGAACCGCGCGCATGTCTTCAATCATCAGGCTGTAACGCGGACGGATCATATCGGCCACCCAGTTGTAAATCCAAAAAGCCGAATCCCATGAAAAAGTCACACAGTCGGCTTCTTCGCCGCTATAGCAGTCGGGAATACGGTTCGAACAACAATATACGGGAGCGAACACAGTCATATTTGCATCGTCCGTTCCAAACCATAACACTCCACCTATCGCATCAGGCAAATTAGCACGCATCTGCGCCACGAAGGTAAAAGCGGTCTGCTGGGTAGAGATGGGGCGTTCGTTGAAATATTCCTGATCACCCACTTTAAAGCTCAACGGAGATAGGCGGTAAGGAGTCTTAAAAGGGCCCGCACCGGGATCTTGGGTTATGTCTAAAGGAGTGCCTTCGTAATGGTCGCGCATGGCCGACTGGATATCACGCACCGAAAGTTTGCGTGAGGGCTTGATATAGAGCGGCATCGGTTCTTTACTATCACCTTGGATATAAGGCAGGTAAGTATCTCCCACCGACTTGTTGAACATGTTATAGAAACTCCATACACGAGCCTCGCAAAAACGCAGGCCACCAAAATCCAACGGATTGTAGGCAGCCGAAAAGCTGAAGTCCTTGTTCATGCCATCAAAATATCCTTTTTCGCGGGCAAAGGATATCACATCCGGAGAATAAAGGCAATTGTCCTTGTCGTTCATGTTAAATTGATGGATGCGGCTCTGATTGGCATGTGCGGCAATGCAATCGTCGGGGATGCGCACTGCCACCCATACAGCACCTTTCACCCCGGGGCCTTTGCCAATCATTTCCATAATCCACACTTCGTTGGGATCGGCGATACTGAAAGACTCTCCGCTACTATAGTAGCCATATTCCTTCACCAAATCGGTCATGACCTGTATTGCTTCCTTAGCCGTGCGCGAACGTTGGAGGGCAACATAAATCAGGCTTCCATAGTCCATGATACCGGTAGTGTCGACCAACTCCTCGCGTCCGCCGAAAGTTGTTTCACCTATAGTCACCTGAAACTCGTTCATATTGCCCACCACGTTGTAAGTTTGGCGTGCCTCCTTTATCTCTCCCAAATATTTGCCCGAATCCCAATCGTAAATAGCACGCATGGTTCCTTTTTCGTGCATACCGGCAGGGTAATGATATAACTCGCCGAACATTCCGTATGAATCGGCAGAATAAGAAACAATAACAGACCCGTCGGCAGAAGCACCCTTGCCCACTATCAGGTTGGTGCATGCCAAACTTTCCGTCGCAGCTGCCATCAGCAAGGCAGCACCTAAAATAAGTTTGTTCTTCATGAATGTATAACTTTTAAATGATGTGTAATTTCATCTTCCTACATTAAAATACATATTCCTCTCTCGTTTCGTTTCCACAATAGTCCGTCACCACCAGTTCCAGCGTATGAGGCACTCCCTTTTTCAAGCGTTCCGGATGCTTCATCCACAGTTTCGCATTCTTCGAGCTAAAACCAAACAAAGCAAATGCACCATCTATTTTCACTTTATACTCCTTTATTCCCGTTTCCGCATCACTTATTTTAAACTGGATGTTTCCTGTCTTCCATTGTGCTTTATTCAGTGGGACCACACGGGGCGGCAAGGTATCTAAAGCTACGGTATAAGTGCCCAATTCGCGGATGGAAGCCTTCATCCAGCCATTCTCATAAACTCCTCCCGCCGATGCTTTCTTGCCGTTCCACTTACGGGCTACGTAATATTTCGATGTATCTGCCACTGGAAGATGGCGCACTCCGATCATCAGCGTACATCCGTCGTGCAAAGCCACAGGTGCGTCGTGCAACTGATATTCGTAAGAAACAGCAGCGGTGTCCTTCACCACACAACAGTTCAACGCCACATCTTCGTACAGCATTCCCCGAGGAATCACCAGCTCCAGCCCCGGCTCCTGAACCACATTTCCCTTGTTCCATACCAGATAGTGCCTAGTCGAAGGGGCATACGCCTCTATCGGCTGCCTGCGGCCACGCACCACAAAGCTATATGTCGATGTATTGCCATACAGGTCGGACAACTCGTAGCGCAAATGATAATCGCGCTCCTCGTCAATAGTTATCACGCCTTTCTTGCCATCGGTTTGCAACATGCGCAGCCGGTTGCCGGGAAGAATATGCGAACGCATCACCCAGTCTCCTTTCTTTACATGCGCCTCATAGTCCGTCCAAGCGTTAATCATCCGGTTCTCTTCAGGCAGGACACCATCCACCGTACTGCGAAAAACTTCCGCTGTATCGACATAGAGCACCACGGAGCGCACCCCATAGTTGTTGTGCGTGCCGTCCATATAATCGTATGCCTTAATGCCTGCGGCTATTTCTCCCCAAGCGGAAACCGGCTGCCCTAAAGAAGCAACCGGAATAAACTTCTTCTCTTGCAAGCCATCCACCACTCCAGCTCCCTGTTGCGGATAAAGCACTACCATCGACGCACGCGGCGGAGTTGTGTCTTTGATCCGACCAGTGTAAAACTGCAACGGGTCAATCAGTTCGCCAGTATCCGTGCGGCGTATCTCCATGTGCAGATGGGGGCCGAAAGAATATCCCTCATTGCCGCTCAAAGCAATCACCTCGCCGGCCTTGAAAGGAAAACGTCCGGGCTCGAAGTTCAGATCCACGGCAAAAGTCTCATGCTCATATTGATACTCCTCCACCACTTCCGACACGGCAGATGCAAACTTCAGCACATGCCCGTACACCGAAGTGTAACCGTTAGGATGCGTGACATACAACGCCTGCCCGTATCCGCCGGGAGTGACCAGTACCCGGCTCACATAGCCATCGGCAATGCAACGGATCGGTTTGCCCACCACACCTTGCGTCTTAAAATCCACTCCGCCATGAAAATGGTTGGAACGCAATTCGCCAAAGTTCCCGCTCAGGCTGAGGGGGAAATCAAAAGGAGAACAAAATGGCGGATCCATCGGTTTCTCCTGGCCTCGCGCCGCAAAAACGCAGCCCAAGACTCCTATCATCATATAACTACGCAATGTCATTTCTTTCTCTATTAAAAATCGGACCTTCCACGCATAGAATCCGAATATTTGCGCAAACTTACAAATAAAAAACAGAATATCCTCTAAAACAATGTTGCTAAACATACGTCCGCCATAAAAAAAAACTTTCTCATACAGAACTTAGTTTTATGACATTTTGCTATCTTTGAAGCAGTCAAAGATAGCAAAATGTGACGATTATGATAGTAGGAATCCCCAAAGAAATCAAGAACAACGAAAATCGTGTATCACTAACCCCGACCGTAGCAGAAGCTTTCGGCTGGAAGATTTCATAAAGTATGGATTTATAAGGAAAAAGGAAGGCTTCCTTGCAGGCCTTCCTTTTTTTAATGTCTCCCCCATCAGCCACGTCAACACAGATGACTCCGTCCCATCTTACAGCAAAACATAAAGAATTTCAACCGCTTTCATAGTGTTTGGAGACACTACATAAAACAGCTTGCTCCCTATATAATTCTTAAAACTCCGACGGTGTTCACAAAAACACCGTCGAAGTTCACATAAACGCCGGCGGAGTTCATTAGAACACCGCCGGTGTTTTAAGAATGTAAACGGCTGTCGACAAGTATCCGTATGGAATCGAAAAAGTTTATGACCGCAAAGAGTGAGAAAAGTATCCGCAAATACCGCATGGCAACCGGACATCTCCGGAAGTGCAGCATAGGTATTCGGATTTGAATGGATGAGATTAGCCCGACGGCCGATTAAAAGACCGCAAAGATGTTTCCGACCAAAGGCAGGAATCAGACGCCCTCATTGCTTGGCTGTTTCTTTTCAGTCCGTGCCACAATCCAGATGCTGATTTCGTAAAGCAAATACATCGGTACAGACACCATCAGCAACGTAAACACGTCCGATGTAGGAGTAATCACTGCGCCTACAATCAGAATAATCACCACAGCATGACGGCGATAGCGCTTCATAAAGCCGGAAGTAAGAAATCCCAAACGGGCAAAAAGCCAAGAAAGGATGGGAATCTCGAAAACAATCCCCATCATCAGACACATCATCATCAGCGTGTCCATATAAGAAGAAAGAGTAATGGCGTTCTCCACTTCTTGGCTGACCTGATAGGTGGCAAGGAAACGAAACGTGAGCGGAAAGATTAAAAAATAATTCAATAGGACGCCCGTGATGAAAAGGAAATACCCCCACCCGACCACCCGGACGGAATACTTCCTCTCATTCTTGTATAAGGCCGGAGAAACAAAACGAAACAGTTGATAGATGACATAAGGGGATGCCAACAGGAATCCGGCATAAAAAGACACGCTCATGTGGGTGATGAACTGGGCGGCCAGCCGGGTGTTTATCATCTTTACATAAAATGCATCCGGACACAAGGAAGGCATGGCCACAGCATCGGCCAGGCGGCAAAAAAGATGATAGATCATAAAATCGGACTCCTTGGGAGCCAAAACGACGGCAAAAAGCTCATCCTTGAACAAAAAAGCGACCAACATCAGGCAAACCACCGCCACCGCAATGCGGAACAAGACACGTCGCAATTCTTCCAGATGATCCCAGAAAGTCTGCATTTCAGGCTGTTGTTTCATTTGCATACCCCGATTTTATTTATCCTTTACTTCCTCTTCATCTTTATCTTCCAGTCCGTTCATTCCATCCTTGAAACTCCTAACTCCCTTGCCCAATCCTTTCATCAGTTCGGGTATTTTCTTACCGCCGAAAAACAACAGCACAATCAACGCAATGAACAATACTTCCTGCATTCCCAGTCCTAATAATAGCAATGTACCCCTCATTTTTTCTATATATAATTAAATGATTAATCGAAACATGAAACATTTGCGAGCGCAATTATCCGCACAAACCTATCTGCCGGCAATGGCCTTCAGCAACGCATAGCCTCCAACAACCTGAAACAACATCCCCGGAACGCCCATCCGAAAGTCTTGTGCGGCCAAATAGAAATCGCCTGTCAGAACCCATTCCATCAGGGTGCCCGTTACCTGATAGGCAAGCACGACGCCCAGCAAGACAGGAATCGTGATCCGACGGAAGCGGGAAGCCATAAAGCCGGCAGCCGCTACCAGTAATGCCGATTTGATCCAAATGAACGGAAGTACAGCCAAGCTCGGCATTCCAAACAGGACATGATTGATCCACGGAGAGAAAACAGCCGTAAGCAGCCCCACTCTCCATCCATATTTATAGGCCCCGATCAATGTGAAAAAATAAATGGGCAACATAACAGGACCTCCCCAATGAGCCAGATGGCAAAGCTGCGGGAATATGATATTCCCCATAACAAACAGCGACGCAAACAGGTAAGTAGTTGCTTTCGTATAACTTAATGAATAGAGTTTTGTTGTTGATTCCATCATATCAAATCTTTTATTTTTAAATTGGTGCAAATATAATCATTTCGCAAAGTTAGTTCTATCTTTTTTCTCTTTTCTTATCTATATTATCAAATATTCCCCTATCTTCGCAGAAAATATATAAAAAATGCCGGCTATGAAAAGTTATAAATTCATCTGTCTTCTGACGCTCGCCCTCGGAATATCCGCTCTGACACAGGCGCAAAACGCCCCTTGCAGCGGAAGTGAATATAGTACGAATGCGGACTTCTTCCGCGCTTCGGCATCGGCCTTGAGCGGCGATGCCACTGCCTCAAAAAAGAAAGCAACCATCACAGCCCGTACCGCCATAACCTATCAGATAAAGGCGAAAGCAGAGATGGCGGCCAAGTCACAAAGTCAATTCGGCAATGCAGAACTGGAACTGTTTATGGAACTGATTCAGACAGTCACCTTGCAGGAAGCGGCCAAGCTGAAAGTGATCTGCGAAAACAGCCGACAAGAAAACGGCAAACATAAAACAGACGTTGTGGTGGAATTATCCAAAACGGCAGTTTTGTCCACCATCATCGACCATGTGAAAAGCGATGAGAAACTGAAGAACAGTTTCGAAGAAGGCAAGTTCAGGCAAACCTTCTAGCAGCATAAAACTACCATCTTTAAAGACAAAAGAAAGGATCATATCAAACTCTGTTTTAAGGTACAACCGTTCGCGATAGCATATTGTGTAACCACGAACGGCTGCCGTACGTTTAGAGCAATGATATAATCCTTATAGAATTTGTATTTAATCTGCAATTTTGCAGAGCAACCATCTTAATCTTGACCCACTCGCTTCTATCAGAATAACAAAATATAAGCTAACGAACTAATACTTATTACCACCCAAAGCAGAACACCTTGAACCAACGGTTTCAAGCCCACCTGTTTCAATACATCTACAGATAAGGAAGCACCGATAAAAAACATAGTGATAATTAATCCCTTACGTGCCAATCCCGAAACTGCCTGTCCAAACTCAGGAATACCATCCAGCATATACGTATTCAATACGATAGCCAAAACAAAATAAAGGATAAACCAAGGAATGCTCACTTTCTTGCCGCTCCCTTTAAATATAAAAGAAGTAGCGAATGCCAAAGGAATAATCCAAAGAGCGCGAGTCAGTTTGATTGTAGTCGCCACTTTCAGTGCTTCCTCACCATAAGCGGCACCCGCTCCTACCACCGAACTGGTATCATGGATAGCAATAGCGGCCCAAGTACCAAACTGCTGCTGGTCCAGTCCAAACACATGACCCAATACTGGAAAAATGAACAATGCAATAGCATTCAATACAAAAATAGTGGCCAAAGCTACAGACATTTCACTGTCTTTGGCTTTTAACACAGGACCTACGGCAGCAATAGCACTACCTCCGCAAATAGCGGTGCCCGAACTGATGAGATAAGCTGTATCGCGCTCTACTTTTAACAATTTGCGGCCAATGAACATACCTATAATCATCGTACCGACTACAGAAATAATGGTAAATTCCATACCTTCTTTTCCGGAAGCCAAAGAAGCTTGAAGATTCATGCCGAAGCCCAATCCTACCACCGAATATTGCAATAAATATTTAGATATTTTTTTATTAAACTTGGGATGTGCCTGTCCACAGGTCAATGCAAATATCAACCCTAGAAACAAAGAAACCGGTGGAGTGACCCAATGCGAAAACGGAGCTAGTGCCGGCACATAATCCATCAATAAAAAAACTGTCAATGTGGAAAGCAAACCTACGTAAATGGCTTTATTGTACCGCTGTAAAATTGTTACTGAAATCATATATATTC
>CAMWGU010000108.1 GCA_947173895.1 uncultured Bacteroides sp.
TTCCGTTTCCATATCAGGACACATCATACGGGTACTCCCTATTTGGCCCAATTTCAGAGATCCAGGATTCACCGAGTCAATTTCCAGACTTCCCATCATGCGATTGCAGCCACTATAGCCATACATGCGTTTCCCTGCCACATCAAAGCCTATAAAAGGCTTTTTCGCCATGTCAACCGACTGTCCTTCTACTTTTACAATATTCCATTCGCCTTCCAAAGAAGAGAAAAACAATACCTTCCTTCCACTGCCACAAGACATCATACATGCCCCGGCACAAACAACCATCATTCTCAATGTTAGTTTTTTCATATTTTTCTTGTTAAATCTGTTAGTTCAGTGCAAAATTAACTATTTTATATATCAAACAGTCAATGTGCAACAAAAAAATTAGCCTTATAATCATTCATAACACATAAACAACGAAAAGCACAAATAAGTTTCTAACCTTTTCTACAGAGACAACTACCTGTACTCTATACATTTACACCTATATTTACTATTATTGCCTCGACAAAAACCAAACAAGAATAGACAAATCTTACAATTCCATTGCAAGAAACCAGACCATATCAACTTATACCCGAAATATTTTGTTATCTTTGCCCTGTGAACGGTAATGATCGCCGGACATTTTTATTTTAACAAAAGTAAAAAACAGCAAATGGGTAAAGTATTAATTATCGGTGCAGGCGGTGTAGGTACTGTCGTGGCACACAAAGTGGCTCAGAATCCAGATGTATTTACTGACATCATGATCGCCAGCCGTACAAAATCAAAATGTGATGCAATCGTAAAAGCTATTGGTAATCCTGCTATCAAGACCGCCCAAGTAGATGCGGACAATGTAGACGAACTGGTAGCCCTGTTTAATAGTTTCAACCCCGAAATTGTTATTAATGTAGCTCTGCCTTATCAAGACCTGACTATCATGGAAGCTTGCTTGAAAGCCGGAGTGAACTACTTGGATACAGCTAATTACGAACCCAAAGAGGAAGCCCATTTTGAGTACAGCTGGCAGTGGGCTTACAAAAAACGCTTTGAAGACGCAGGACTGACAGCCATACTAGGATGTGGATTCGACCCGGGAGTAAGTGGCATCTATACAGCTTATGCCGCTAAACATCATTTTGACGAAATGCATTATCTAGATATTGTAGACTGTAACGCCGGGAATCATCACAAAGCATTTGCCACCAATTTCAATCCCGAGATCAATATCCGCGAAATCACTCAGAACGGCCGGTATTATGAAGATGGCAAATGGGTAACCACCCAGCCATTGGAATTTCACAAAGATCTGACATACCCCAATATCGGTCCTCGTGATTCCTATTTGCTATATCACGAAGAGCTGGAATCATTGGTAAAGAATTTCCCGACCATCAAACGTGCCCGTTTCTGGATGACTTTCGGTCAAGAGTATCTGACTCATCTGCGTGTTATCCAAAATATAGGTATGGCCCGCATCGATGAAATAGACTATAATGGCATGAAAATCGTTCCATTACAATTCCTGAAAGCGGTACTCCCCAATCCACAGGACCTAGGAGAAAATTACGAAGGCGAGACCTCCATTGGATGCCGCATCCGAGGTATAAAGGACGGTAAAGAACATACTTACTACATTTATAATAATTGCAGTCATCAGGAAGCCTACAAAGAAACCGGAATGCAGGGAGTAAGCTATACCACTGGAGTCCCAGCCATGATTGGAGCTATGATGTTCCTGAAAGGATTGTGGAAACGTCCGGGAGTATGGAATGTGGAAGAATTTGATCCCGATCCTTTCATGGAACAGCTGAACAAACAAGGCTTGCCTTGGCATGAAGTGTTTGATGGTGACTTAGAACTTTAACTTTCTCTTGGTCACACTACAAACTAATTATCCGTTTTTTAAAACCTCTTAAAGAAGTGAACATAGGAGATAAAGCACCTGAAATATTAGGCTTGAACGAAAAGGGAAAAGAAATCTGTTTGAGCGATTATAAAGGAAAAAAAATAGTGCTCTATTTTTATCCTAAAGATATGACATCTGGCTGTACAGCACAGGCATGCAACTTGCGTGACAATTATGCCGAGTTGCGTGACAAAGGATATGTAGTGATTGGCGTCAGTGTGAATGATGCTAAATCACATCAAAAATTCATAGACAAGAACGAATTACCCTTCACCCTTATCGCCGACACAGACAAGAAACTGGTAGAACAATTCGGAGTATGGGGAGAAAAAAGCATGTATGGACGTAAATATATGGGGATATTCCGTACAACTTTCATCATTAATGAAGAAGGCGTGATTGAACGTATCATCTCTCCCAAAGAGATCAAGACGAAAGAGCACGCACAACAAATTTTATAAAACTTATAGATTTATGGCAAAAAAAGATAACGAAGAGATTCCATTCGCAACAGGATCAAGCGTTGGCAACAGTGAGAAATTGAAAGCGTTACAAGCCGCAATGGACAAGATAGAGAAAACCTTTGGAAAAGGTTCTATCATGAAAATGGGAAATGACAACGTACAGGAGGTAGAAGTGATCCCTACCGGTTCTATCGCCCTAAATGCTGCATTGGGTGTAGGCGGATATCCTAAAGGACGAATCATTGAGATTTATGGTCCCGAATCATCCGGTAAAACCACACTGGCCATCCATGCCATTGCCGAAGCCCAGAAAGCAGGAGGCATAGCCGCTTTCATTGATGCCGAACATGCTTTTGACCGATTCTATGCAGCCAAATTAGGAGTAGACGTAGACAATTTATGGATCTCACAGCCTGATAATGGCGAACAGGCACTTGAAATTGCTGAACAACTGATCCGCTCATCTGCCATTGATATCATTGTGATCGACTCTGTCGCAGCATTGACGCCGAAAGCCGAAATCGAAGGAGATATGGGCGACAACAAAGTAGGCTTGCAGGCTCGCCTAATGTCGCAGGCATTACGTAAACTCACGTCTGCCATCAGCAAAACCAATACAACGTGCATTTTCATCAATCAGTTGCGTGAAAAAATCGGTGTCATGTTTGGCAATCCTGAAACAACCACTGGTGGTAACGCACTGAAATTCTACGCCTCGGTACGTTTGGACATCCGACGCTCCACCCAGTTGAAGGATGGCGAAGAAGTGATAGGCAATCAGACCCGAGTAAAAATAGTAAAGAACAAAGTGGCTCCCCCCTTCCGGAAAGCCGAATTCGACATCATGTTTGGAGAAGGAATATCAAGAGCAGGCGAAATCATTGATTTGGGTTCCGAACTGGGCATTATCAAAAAGAGCGGTTCATGGTATAGCTACAACGAAACCAAATTGGGCCAAGGACGTGATGCTTCCAAACAAGTGATTCAAGACAATCCTGAACTGGCCGAGGAATTGGAAGGACTGATATTCAAAGCATTGAAAGAGCAAGAATGATCCAACCTTTTTTAGATGTCTATCCAATACACTGGAAAGCAAGACAATAAATACAAACCATCGGACAACTGATGCAGGAGGGAGTCGCTAAATTACAAGTGTTTACCTCCTGCTTTTATATTTGCCAACTTCTTGTACTCTTCATACCATTCGGCATACGGCATTCTTCATTTTGAAAGTTCATCACTTAAGTTCAGTCACCATTTTCTTTAGTTTCATACCCAATAAAATACGGCTTTTTACACGTACGTACATGTGGAGGGTGTGTCAAAACTGGCATATCCTCATTTATCCAACCATTATTTATTTGAGAAAAGGACATGTGCATATGGTGAATTACTTATCTCCAGAGAGTGAGTATTCTATAGAACAGTTGATGGATTTTGTTTATTGACTGGGAAATAATATAAATCTGTTTTTATGTTCTATAAGATAAGCATTCTATTTTCCGCCTTCGCGCATTATCCACAAGTATACCTTTGTGCCATAACCTTTAAAAACAATGCTAACCATAAATCAATAAGCCCATGAATAAATCATTTTTCGCTTTATCAGCAATGGCATTGGCTGCCCCGGCCCTGGGACAGACCAATATCATCCTAATCAACCTAGACGATGTCGGTTATGGCGATTTCTCCTACAACGGAGCCTACGGCTACAGCACTCCCAACATCGACCGCCTGGCAGCCGACGGCGTACGCTTCACTCATTTTCTGGCTTGCCAGCCCATCAGCGGCGCCTCGCGTGCCGGACTGATGACAGGATGTTATCCGAACCGCACCGGGTTTGCCGGTACACCGGGTCCCGATGCCAACTATGGCATCCATCCCGACGAGATGACCTTAGGCGAACTGTTGAAACAAAAAGGCTATAGCACCGCCATCTTCGGCAAATGGCACTTGGGAGACCATCCACAGTTCCTTCCCTTGCAAAACGGTTTTGACGAATATTACGGACTTCCCTACTCCAACGACATGTGGCCCTTCCATCCGCAACAAGGCGAAGTGTTCAACTTCCCCGACCTTCCCACTTTTGACGGGAACAAAGTGGCAGGCTACAACACCGACCAAAGCCGGTTTACCACCGACTACACCGAACGGTCGGTAGCTTTCATCAAGAAGAACAAGAACAAACCGTTCTTCCTCTATCTGGCACATGTACTGGAAAGGACATACCCAGCCTGGCTCGACCTGCAACCGCCTGGCATCAAACATCGACTTGTTTCCTACATTTGCCGAAATAGCACAAGCACCGTTACCTCAACAAAAGATTGACGGAGTAAGTATCCTGTCTCTGATAGAAGGCAATGCCAATGCCTGCCCACGCCAGTCGTTCGTTTACTACTATGGCAAAAACAACCTGGAAGCGGTGACAGGCGGAAGATACAAACTGGTATTCCCACACAAGTACGTCACATACGGTGCCTATGAGCCGAGCAAAGACGGACAACTAGGACAACTGACTAACTTGGAAATAGTAAAGCCCGAATTATATGATTTACGCCGCGACCCGGGAGAGCGATACAATGTATTCACACAACAGCCCGAAGCAGCCAAATGGTTGATGAAAATAGCCGATGACATGCGAAAAGAATTAGGCGACGATCTCACCCGCGTGAAAGGCACTTCCCGCCGGAAACCGGGACTGGTGGAAGGGAAGAAACGTCACGACTTGTAAAGGACACACTGGCAATCCGCGCCAATGCCTGCACGCCTCATATTCTAGAAGCGACAGGCTTTGGCGGCGGAACATTGCGGCAGCACAAGAACCATGTAATCCTAGAATGGCAATTCCAATTGAGGGTCGTCACCCAACAGAAGGTAATAACATCTTTTTTTCCATTATCCGCCTGCAAAGATAGTACTTCCCAGCCTTACTTTTCGCCATTTACGCCCGTATTCACGCAAAAATGAAGTATCTTTGCCGCTCGAACCAATCTACATAAGAAGAATATGTTTACAATTATGGGAATTATCTCACGGGGATGTGTTTGGGTTTCCTGCTTCGCAAGCAAGCACTCTGCCTTTCCTGTTGGGCATTGTGCGCACTGATGTTTTGTGTGGGAGTCAGTATCGGCAACGACCCGCAGACGTTACGCAATTTCCGTTCACTAAATCCCCGCCTGGTTTTTCTGCCTGCCATGACTATCCTGGGTACATTTGCCGGATGTGCGGTGGCCAACCTGTTTCTCCCGCATCGTTCGATGACCGACTGCATGGCGGTAGGTGCCGGTTTCGGCTATTATTCGCTGTCCAGTATCTTCATTACGTAATACAAAGGAGCGGAACTGGGTACAATTGCCGAATGGATAAATGAAACTGCCGGGACGAAAACACGTCAGAGCGACATTGCCACACGAGCCAATGAAACAGACTGTCCTATCCAGAATACAACGATTGTCCCCTGCTATATCGACCCCGCAGCTGTTTTTGAAAAGCACAAGGGCATTACGATTGACGCAGACAAACGCGAAACACTGAAGCCGCGCTACACTTCAGGGAAAGTGGGATCAGCGGATATTTCTGGTTGGTAATATCACGTCTGTTCGATATAACCATAGGGAAATCGTAACTGCCCATTGACTATTTAGCCGCTATATCCAACCTTAACCGAAACTGATGCATCCGTTTTTGTCTGTTTACCCCTTCAAATAAGCCACGGTATTGACGTAATTCCACTTCTCCCTTCTTCCTTTCATTAGCCGCTGAAACGCCCTGCTGACAGGGGTTCAGGCTATGAAAGGAGATTCCGTATGCTCCTTTCATAGCCCTTTCATTCATGGGAGAAGCAACGCACAGTGCATAGCCCTGAAGGCAGGTGTGAAAGGACGCTGGAAGGGTGATGAGGGGATGCCGTTTCAGTCTTAACTATTTGACTTACAAGCATATTAACCTAAGATGAAAGGATGAACGGGAACGAAGAAAAACCGACTTAATGAGAGGGATGCAGTCACCCTTACACGGGCATTGGGATACATGATAGTAACACATCAGCTTGCATGATACTAACGCATCAGGCTATACGATAGTATGTATCAGCCTACACGTACGTATGTATGAGCCTGCACATACGTATGTATAAGCCTGCACATACGTATGTATAAGCCTGCACATACGTATGTACAAACCTGCATGTTCCGATGACAAGCCAGTCGTGTTCCATGAACAAGCCGGGCGTGTACTACGTACAGGTCTGCCATGTTCCGATCCCCAACCCTGTATGTTGCATACACATTGCGTCAAACTCCTGATTTTCAGTATTAAAACACAGCATTCTGTAGCGGGTTTTAGGGCATTTTGCACCCAGATTTGCCCCGATTCCCGGCCCTCTCTTGACAAACGCGTTTTGATGTTGTATCTTTGCATACGTCAAACCTAAAAAAACAACTACCTCATGAATGTATTCGCCACCCTTAGAACCATCTTCTTTGGAAGCAAAGTCTTGTCACGTCCTATTCCTGCTGACGGAACGCCTCGCCGTGACCTCGCCATCGCCCTCAACAGGTTGCTGCCGCTTTGCCAAACCATCCCCGGCATGCACCTGGCTGTAGATATCCGTGAAGGCCGGGCAACACTGGTGCTGGACTGGACGCCGCGCACGGACGAGAAAGCGCTTTCGGGGGCGTGCCACTACGTTGTGTCCAATGAAGGCGGAGTGGAGGAAGTGGCTGAATCACGGTTCCTTCTTACAGAAAGCGGTAAAAGCAACCCGTTGGAAAGCAGGGGCGTAGCTTCCACAAGTCCGGTGGCTATCTCAGCAATTCCTAAGGATATGGAAAAGAAAGCCGGGGCAATCTTCCCCAAAGTCCCCAAGGATGTGGAAAGCCAATTCAAGCCAGCAGTATCCAAAACCAGCGACAAGAAGCAAGCGAAATCGCGCACCCTGATGCAGGAAGTGACCGCTTTCCTTACTTCCCATTATCGTTTCCGCTTCAATGTGCTGACCGAAGAGACTGAGGTGGTCGCTATGTCCACCTTGGAAAGGGACGTTCCCGATTCTCATCTACGCTATGCCAAGGTAGATGAACGGTGGATGAATTCGCTTAGCTTAGAGGCCATTGAAGCAGGCATAGACTGTTGGGACAGGGATATCCAACGCTTTGTGCGCTCACGCCGCATCGGTGAATACCATCCTTTTACCGCTTACTTTGAGCAACTTCCCGAATGGGACGGTACGGATAGGGTGACAGCACTTGCCCGCCGGGTATCCGACAAGCCGGTATGGGTGAACGGTTTTCACCGCTGGATGCTGGGACTTGCCGCCCAATGGATGCAATTCAACCCGGATGAGAACGGCGTTAGCCGTGCCAACAGTGTGGCTCCTTTGCTGGTAAGTAGCCGCCAAGGATTGGGGAAAAGTACGTTCTGTCGCCTGCTGATGCCCAATGCGCTAAAAGTTTATTATACAGAGAGCTACGACCTTAGTTCTCCTGCATCTTCCGAGGCGAAGCTTGCCGCCTACGGGTTGATTAACTTAGACGAATTTGATAAATTAGGCGCATCCAAAGTGCCCTTGCTGAAGAACCTGATGCAGGCTTCCGCCTTGAATATTCGTAAGGCTTACAAGCGAAGCGCCTCCGCACTTCCGCGCATCGCCTCGTTCATCGGCACCAGCAACCGGGAAGACCTGTTGGTGGACCGCACCGGTTCACGCCGCTTCCTCTGTGTCAGCCTGAAACATGCCATTGACTGCACGATTCCTGTTGACCATGAACAGTTGTACGCCCAGCTCAAGGCAGAGCTTCTATCTGGCGAGCGCTGTTGGTTCACCAAGGAAGAGGAAGAAATAATCGATCGGAACAACGCCCTGTTCTACAAGCATATACCCGAAGAAGAGGTGTTCCGCCTCTGCTTCCGCTTTGCCACGACGGAAGATGACCCGCAGGAGATACAGGTTCTTTCCGCCACCCAACTGTTTGAGCGCATGAAAGCTGCCCATCCTTCGGCTATGCGCGGCATGACCGCTTACAGCCTGAGCCGCATCCTGCCCCAGTTGGGCGAGCGGGTACATACGGCCAAAGGGAATGTGTATCGGGTGGTGGAGAACAAGTGAACAAGGATTGTGGTAGAATCCCTGCCTGTGTCCGGATTGACTGCATTGCATACGTAAAGGAAAGATGGCCAATCCGGAATATCCGATGCCCCGAAAAGAAACTTGATTTCACCGGACAGCGCGGCAAGATGGTTGTTTTTGGACAAAGCAAGACTGGAGGAGATTTCCCTATGATTATATCAAACTGACATAATAGGAAGGGGATTATTACGTTTGCCCCATGGGACAGCACATGACCCGCATAGGAACC
>CAMWGU010000109.1 GCA_947173895.1 uncultured Bacteroides sp.
AATCACTTTAAAGAAAACTACAAATAGTTACCCCCAAGAAATTTCGGGTGAGCCCGTACAGTTGCTCGTGATCGACACAAATGTCATGGCATTGGGTATAGGGAATCACGGAACAAGACCGGCTTGTTCACTGCACAGGCCTGCCCTGTGCGCCACAGCACATTCCGCCTTTGTCGCAAAAACACGTACGTATGTGTGGGCTTGTACATACGTACGTATAGGCTTACACATACGTATGTATAGGCTCACACGTACGTACGTACGTACAAAGTACATCATCCCCTCATCAGGTTGCTTCTCCTCCTTCTCCCTTCATCCTTTCATTTTGGGTAAATCATCTATCAATCAGGCTATTAAAAAAATGACAGAGCATCCCCTCACGGCCCTTTCAGCCACCGGCATGAGTCCTTTCACATCTGCCTTCGGCGGTTTCACGCCATGCAGCCTTTGTGTGCCGATGAAAGGAGAATGAAAGGAGGCTGAAAGGACCCGACGGAGTGTCATTTCACTCTCGGAATCCCCATCAACAGGGCGTTTCGACGGATAATGAAAGGATGAAAGGGAAAGTAGAATCACGTCAATACTGTGGATTATTTGAAGGGGTAACCATGCAAAAAATGTTGTTTTCGGACAATACCGGGCCGGAAGACGATGGTAATGCATTGGTTCCGGCAGGCAGAAGGCTATTAGCCGGAAAGCAAAAAATAACGAATGAGAACGAAGTGTTTTTTATGATATGGTTGTTTGTATGGCCATAAATATATACTTTTGTAACAAAGTCATAATGAAAACCTCTTAAATATGAAAACACCAGTTCTTGCGTTATTCATTTGCCTAGTAGCATTAGGTGCCTGCGTATCCAATAAACAAGTACAGCCAGCAGCCGATTACACTCAATGGGTGAATCCGTTTATCGGAACAGATTTTACCGGAAATACGTATCCGGGAGCACAGGCACCGTTTGGAATGGTGCAACTCAGTCCGGACAACGGCCTGCCCGGATGGGACCGCATTTCCGGCTATTTTTATCCTGACAGCACCATTGCCGGATTCAGTCATACCCATTTGTCGGGAACGGGAGCCGGCGATTTGTATGACATTTCGTTCATGCCCGTCACCTTGCCTTATCAGGAAGCAGAGGCGCCTTTGGGCATTTACTCTAAATTTTCGCATGCCGACGAGGAAGCTTCGGCCGGATACTACCGTGTAAAGCTGAAAGATTATCGCATCGATGTGGAACTGACGGCTACGGAGCGTTGCGGCATTCAGCGCTACACGTTTCCCGAAGGAGAGTCGGCTGTGTTTCTGAACCTGAAGAAAGCAATGAATTGGGATTTTACCAATGACTCTTATATCGAGGTGATAGACTCGTGTACCATTCAGGGATATCGTTTTTCTGAAGGATGGGCCAGAGACCAGCATGTGTATTTCCGTACCCGTTTCTCCAAGCCGTTTGCTTTGGTGGAGATAGATACCACGGCCATCCATTTGAAAGGCGAAAGGGTGGGCACTGCTTATGTGGCCCGCTTCAATTTTCATATGGTGGAAGGCGAACAGATTGTTCTGAGCACAGCCCTGTCGGGGGTAAGCATGGAAGGGGCTGCTAGAAACATGGAGGTTGAGGCCGCTCATGATGATTTCGACAAATACTTGGCTGAAGCCAAAGATAACTGGAACCGTCAGTTGGGAAAGATAGAACTGACAGACGGGGATAAGGACGACAGAGTGAATTTCTATACCGCATTGTATCACACCATGTTGGCTCCAACGATTTATAGCGATGTGGACGGAGCTTATTATGGTCCCGACAAGAAAATCCACCATACAGACGGATGGGTGAATTATGGAACATTTTCTTTGTGGGACACGTATCGCGCTGCCCATCCGCTGTTTACTTACACAGAACCGCAACGGGTCAATGATATGGTGAAGTCGTTTATCGCCTTCTATGAACAGAATGGCCGCCTGCCGGTGTGGAACTTTTGGGGAAGCGAGACGGATATGATGATCGGTTATCATGCCGTGCCTGTCATTGTAGATGCTTATCTGAAAGGAATCGGTGACTTTGATGCCGACAAGGCGTTGGAGGCTTGTGTGGCCACTGCCAACCTGGATTCCTATCGCGGCATCGGGCTGTACAAGAAGCTGGGATATATACCTTATAATGTAAAGGATGAATTCAATGCCGAGAACTGGTCGCTTTCCAGAACCTTGGAATATGCCTTTGATGATTACTGCATTGCCCAAATGGCGCAGAAGATGGGCAAAACCCAGCTGGCGGACGAGTTCTACAAGCGTTCACAGAACTACCGCAATGTGTTCAATCCTGCTTCGGGCTTTATGCAGCCTATAGACGACAAAGGGGTGTTCCAGCCGCGTTTCAGTCCGGATGAGTATACTGCCCACATTTGCGAAAGTAACGGTTGGCACTATTTTTGGTCTGTTCAGCAGGATATCAAAGGGCTGATTGCCTTGGTCGGCGGAAAGGATCGCTTTGCCGAAAAACTAGACAGTATGTTTACTTATCTTCCTGCCGGCGAAGAGGAACTGCCCCTTTTCAGCACAGGCATGATCGGACAGTATGCACATGGCAACGAGCCCAGCCATCATGTGATTTACCTATACAATAAGGTACGCCAGCCCTGGAAAACCCAGAAGTATGCCGCACAGGTCATGCACGACTTGTATTTCAATGCTCCGGCCGGATTGTGCGGCAATGAGGATTGCGGGCAGATGTCTGCCTGGTATGTGTTTAGTGCCATGGGATTCTATCCGGTCAATCCGGTAAGCGGCGAGTACGAAATAGGTACGCCGTTGTTTCCCGAAATGCGAATGCACCTGGATAACGGGAAAACCTTTACCGTACTGGCACCGCAGGTGAGCCGCGAGAACATCTACATCCAGTCGGTAAAGGTGAACGGGCAGCCATACGACAAGAGCTATATCACACACAAGCTGATAATGGACGGCGCTACTGTTGAATTTGAAATGGGAGCGCAACCGGGAACGGTTTGGTATCGTTGAATTTAGTTGGAATTAGAATAATATGAAACAGAGATTATGGGTAGTCGCCTGTCTGGCGGCATGCTTGCTGGGATGTACGCCGGCAGCGGATGAGGTGGTGGATAAAACATCATACGTGAATCTTTTTATTGGTACCGGCGGACACGGGCATACCCATCCCGGTGCCATGGTTCCTCATGGAATGATACAGCCCGGTCCCGATACCCGCATTCATGGCTGGGATGCCTGTTCGGGCTATTATTATGAGGATACCCGGATAAACGGTTTTGCCCATACTCGGTTGAGCGGCACCGGTTGTGCCGATTTCGGCGATTTCCTGCTGATGCCTACGGTGGGCGTACAGGATGTGACGTATGTGGGTGAGAAGGAAGAACAGAACCAGTGTGCGTACGCTTCTCCGTTTTCTCATGACAACGAAAAGGCGGAGCCGGGCTATTATGCCGTTTTGCTGGACCGTTATGGCGTGCAGGCCGAACTGACGGCTACCGAACGTACAGCCTTGCACCGTTATACATTCCCGGCTAACCGGCAAGCGGGCTTTATCCTGGACTTGGATTATGCCATCCAAGAACAGACCAATCAGCAGATGGATGTGGAAGTAGTGGACGGCACGGCAGTGCGAGCCCATAAGCGGAATGTGTGGTGGGCTTACCGGCAAGACCTTTATTTTTATGCCGAGTTCTCGAAGCCTTTCACCTACGATATAGTGCGCGATACGGTGATGGTGGGCACGAAAATGGAGCCTCGGTGCAAACTATTGTTACACTTTGAGACGGAAAAAGACGAACAGGTACTGGTGAAGGCCGCTGTCTCTTCGGTGGACTACGAAGGAGCAAAGAAAAACCTGAGGACGGAAATGCCGGCATGGGACTTTGAGGAGACACGTCTGAAAGCGCGTCGGAAATGGAATGACATATTGCAGAAGATTCATATCCAAACAGCCGATGAGGCACAGCGTGCTATCTTTTATACGGCGCTTTATCATGCCCATCTCAGTCCGAACCTCTTTCAGGATGTGGACGGGCGTTACTTGGGTATGGATTTGGAGATACACCAAGGAGATGCAAGCGAACCTATGTACACCATCTTTTCATTGTGGGATACGTTCCGCGCCCTCCATCCGTTGATAAGTATCATCGATCCGCATCAGAACGAAGCCTATATCCGTTCCTTGATAAAGAAAGGAGAGGAAGGCGGGCTGGTACCCAAGTGGGACTGCGTGTCCAATTACACCGGTTGTATGATTGGGTACCACATTGCTTCACTGGTGGCAGATGCCTACACCAAAGGCTATCGCGGCTTTGATGTGGAGAAGGCTTACAAGGCTTGTCTCCGTGTGGCGGAATATGACACGACAGGCATTGCCCCGGCAGTTCCCCGATGGCTTTATCCATATATTATGCCTGCGGCTCGTTATTACAAGAACGAACGGGGATATGTGCCTTGCGACAAAGACAACGAAGCAGTGGCAAAAGCGTTGGAATATGCATACGATGATTGGTGTATTTCGGTGATGGCCGAAGCACTGGGCGACCGGACGAATGCCGAAAAGTATGCCAAGTTTGCCAAAGGCTATGTCAACTATTTCGATCCGGAGACTCGGTTTATGCGAGGGAAAGACAGTGAGGGAAAATGGCGTACTCCGTTTGATCCTCGCCGTTCGAATCACCGTGCGGATGATTACTGTGAAGGGAATGCCTACCAATGGAGCTGGTTTGTTCCGCACGACATCGAGGGACTTGCACAGCTGCTGGGAGGCAGGAAAGCGTTTGCTGAAAGGCTGGATTCCTTATTTATGGCTTCTTCCGAAATGACCGGCGAGGAGGTGTCGGCAGATATTTCAGGCCTGATAGGCCAGTATGCGCATGGCAACGAACCCAGCCATCATATTATTCACATGTATAATTATGTAGGCCGTCCGTGGCGTACCCAAGAACTGGCGGACAGCGTGCTGTATGGCCAGTATTTCAATGCTCCCGACGGTTTATCGGGCAACGAAGACTGCGGTCAGATGTCGGCATGGTATATTTTGAATGCCATGGGATTCTATCAGGTATGTCCGGGCAAACCGGTTTACTCTATCGGCCGTCCACTGTTTGACGAAGTGACGATTCATCTGCCCGAAGGTAAAATATTTGTTATTCGTACCCACAAGAACTCACGCATCAATAAATATATCGGTTCGGTCATGCTGAACGGAAAGCAGCTGGATACTCCGTTCTTTACCCATCAGGATTTGGCGGAAGGCGGTACGATGGAAATCGTTATGAGTCCTGTCCCGACAGAATGGGGCATACAAACCGGATATGAAAAAGAATAATTTAACTTAAATAATAAAAATCATGAAGAAACTATTTCTATCTGTCTTTTGCCTGTTCGTCACTTTGTTTACACAGGCAAAAGACTATGCGGACTATGTAAGCCCATTGGTGGGTACACAGTCTTCTTATGAACTTTCGACCGGCAATACGTATCCTGCCATAGCACGTCCGTGGGGGATGAATTTCTGGACTCCTCAGACAGGGAAAATGGGCGATGGATGGCAATATGTATATACGGCTCATAAAATCCGTGGGTTCAAACAAACCCATCAGCCTAGCCCGTGGATTAATGATTACGGACAGTTTTCCATTATGCCCGTAACAGGCAAACCGGAATTTGAGGAAGATAAGCGTGCCAGTTGGTTTTCTCATAAGGGAGAGACTGCGAAACCATATTATTACAAGGTATATTTGGCAGAACATGATGTAGTGACCGAAATGGTACCTACGGAGCGTGCCGCCATGTTCCGTTTCACGTTTCCCAAGAATGATTCATACGTGGTAATAGATGCTTTCGACCGCGGATCGTCTATCAAAGTAATTCCCGGCGAAAATAAGATTGTGGGCTATACAACCCGTAATAGTGGAGGGGTTCCTGTTAATTTCAAGAACTATTTCGTCATTGAGTTTGATAAGCCGTTCACGTATCAGGCTACTTTCTCGAACGATGTGCAACCTGAGAAGCGGGATGGAAAGGTTCCTGTGACTTTGAAGGAAGACAAACTGGAACAAACCGGCTTCCACACCGGAGCTGTTATCGGTTTCAAAACAAGGAAAGGAGAGGTGGTGCATGCTCGTGTTGCTTCTTCATTCATCAGTACGGAACAGGCTGTACGCAACTTGAAGGAACTAGGGAATGACAGTTTTGATGTGTTGGTGCAGAAAGGCAAGGATGCTTGGAACGAAGTATTAGGAAGAGTGGAAGTGGAAGGCGGAACGCTGGACCAGTATCGTACTTTCTATTCCTGTTTGTACCGCTCGTTGCTGTTCCCACGCAAATTTTATGAACTGGACGCCCAAGGACAACCGGTGCATTACAGTCCCTTCACCGGTGAAACGGTGCCTGGATATATGTATACAGATACGGGATTCTGGGATACATTCCGGTGTCTGTTTCCTTTCCTGAACCTGATGTATCCTTCGGTGAACAAGGAAATACAAGAAGGACTGGTCAATACATACAAAGAGAGTGGCTTTTTCCCTGAATGGGCTAGTCCGGGCCATCGTGGTTGCATGGTCGGTAACAATTCGGCTTCCATTCTAGTGGACGCTTACTTAAAGGGAGTGCGTGTGGAAGATGTGGAAACCCTATACAAAGGATTGATTCACGGAACGGAAGCCGTGCATCCCGATGTCTCTTCTACCGGTCGTCTGGGATACGAGTATTATAATAAATTGGGGTATGTACCTTGTGACGTGAAAATCCACGAGAATGCTGCCCGTACTTTGGAATATGCTTACGATGACTGGTGTATTTTGCAATTGGCTAAGGAACTGAAACGCCCTAAGAAAGAAATTAAACTGTTCGAGCAACGTGCCATGAACTACAAGCATCTGTTCGATCCCGAAAGTAAGTTAATGCGCGGTAAGCAACAGGATGGCAAGTTTGCTCCCGAATTTTCGCCGTTGAAATGGGGAGGTGACTTTACCGAAGGAAACAGCTGGCACTATTCCTGGTCCGTGTTCCATGATCCTCAGGGACTGATAGACCTGATGGGTGGCAAAGATGTGTTCGTCGCCATGCTTGACTCTGTCTTTGCGGTTCCTCCTATCTTTGATGACAGTTATTACGGACAGGTGATTCACGAGATCCGCGAGATGACAGTGATGAATATGGGAAACTACGCACATGGTAACCAGCCTATCCAGCACATGATTTACATGTATGACTATGCAGGCCAGCCATGGAAAGCCCAATATTGGTTGCGCGAGGTGATGAATCGCATGTACACCGACCGTCCTGACGGATATTGCGGTGACGAGGACAACGGCCAAACTTCGGCATGGTATGTATTCTCTGCCTTAGGCTTTTATCCGGTATGTCCCGGCACGGATGAATACATCTTGGGGGCTCCGTTATTCAAAAAAGCGACATTGCACTTCGAGAACGGAAAGAGATTGGTAATCAATGCACCGGATAACAGCGATGCGAACCGATATGTGGATGAAATGCGGATGAACGAAACTGTTTACACCAAGAATTATTTGAAGCATAACGAATTGTTGCAAGGTGGAATCATTGATTTCAAGATGGCCAGTCGTCCGAATAAGCAACGTGGAACGCAGGACGATGATTTGCCTTATTCTTTTTCAAAAGATAAACTTATTAAGTAAAAAATAATAGATTAGATGAAAAAGCAGATTTTGTTTTTATTGGCAGCCGTTCTATTGTGGAGCGGCTGTGCCGAAGAGAAGAAGATGGATGTTCGGTGGGCTACCTTTAATATTCGTTATGACAACCCACAGGATAGCTTGAATAATTGGCAATATCGGAAAGATCGGGTGTGCCGGTTTATTAAAGATCGGGAATTGGACATTGTCGGCATGCAAGAGGTTTTGCATAATCAGTTTGAGGATCTTCGTGCAGGATTGCCTGAATACGATGGTATCGGAGTGGGACGTGACGACGGAAAAACAGCGGGCGAGTATGCACCGTTGTTCTATCGTAAAGATAAATATGAACTGCTTGATTCCAATACATTTTGGTTGGCCGAAAATCCCGATAGTACAGGCATGATGGGATGGGATGCAGTTTGTGTACGTATTGCTACTTGGGCGAAGTTTAAAAATAAGGGAACCGGGAAGGTATTCATGGCTGTCAATACGCACTTCGATCATGTGGGTGAGGAAGCTCGTCGCCAAAGTGCTTTGCTTATTATTCGTAAAATAAAGGAAATAGTGGGCGACCGTCCGGCAGTGGTCACAGGCGATTTTAATGTAACAGACGAAAGTGATGCCTATAAAACCATCACTACCAATAAGTTTGTGATGAAGGATGCTTATAAGACGGCAGCTAGTGTATCTGGCGTGAATTATACGTTCCATGATTTTGCCCGTATTCCGGCAAAGGAGTGCGAAAAGATTGATTTCATATTTGTCACTCCGAAAGTGGTGGTAAAGAGTACGGAAATCCCAGTAGAAGATCCAAAGGCTTTGCTTTCCGATCATAACCCTCAATTGGCTGATCTAGAATTCTGATTTCCTTTTATTATTCAGGGTGTTTTTCCTTAAAAAAAGATATTGCTGTCCGATAAACCTTTTTATTGCAAGATAAAATTAGGGTCGATTCCAT
>CAMWGU010000110.1 GCA_947173895.1 uncultured Bacteroides sp.
GGAAACAACAAAATACACATTAATATATTAACGCGAGAACGCGAGAGAGAAAAAAGGGAGCATTCAAATGATTAGCCTTAAAACATCAAGTAAGCCCGTATTACGTAACATCAAACCTGACGGACTATCTCACAGAAGGCTTTGGAAGAAGCAGCAATATCCTACCTTTTATAGCCAATGTCCCTAGAAAGAGAAAAAACTAAATAGATAGAATAATGTATTCTACTATTTCATAAAACGGTATTAACTTTTTTTATCTTCCTGCTTTTTGTAACTTCCATATTTTATGTTTTTTTGTGCTAAAAAATTAAATCTATCATGAAAAGAAAAAAACTATTACTGTGTTTTGTTATTGTATTCGCATTATTTGGAGGATACAATGCCTATGTGTCGAATTCAAAGACAGAAGTTGCTTCAGATTTAGTGCAAGCTAATATAGAAGCTTTAGCTATTAGTGAATGGGATCCTGTAAAGGGATGGCTATGCTTTTGGGATGTACAGGATGATGTTTCATCGAGTACATTTTTCATTTGTCAACGCTGCGGTAATTGTTATACAGTTTCTGCTACATCAGCTTATGGAGCAGATCATTGTTGGCATTAGTGATTTGCCATCCTAAAATATTGGATATGTGTATGACTTGAGAATCATGAACAAACGATATTTATTTAGTCTTTTACTATTCCCATTATGTTGTTCGTTTACCCAACAACATAATAAGGAATGGAAAAGAATCGACAATCAATTCTATTCCATAACTTTCCCATCTTATTGGGTCGCAAGACACCATACCGAAAATGGCAACATACCGTTAGAACGAGATATAAAGACCCTTGGTTACCATTATTACTGTTATTACTGTTTGATGTAGGGCACTCCTCAGGGTTCCCAAGAGGATATCGAGAAAAGTATGTATTGTGTCATTCAAAGCTATGAAAAACTGAACCCCAATTCTGTTATCACCTTACAGGAAATAGAAGAATTGGAAATGAGACAGTTCAGCGATATCAGCAAGCTTTGTAGTAAGAGAATAATAAAATCCTCTAAAAATCAAAAAAGATTCGTCATTGTGAAAGAAACTACGAATTTGGATAAAACAACCGATATACTTCGCGAATATTTTTTGTTGCAACAAAAGGAGAAGATAGTACATTGCTTATTTGTCACTCTTCGAGAGAAATATGCCCAAGAGCATCCCGAAAAGATAAGTGAAATAGAACAAATAATCGATTCCTTTACCGTAAAATGATTCCCAATGAAAATTTATTATATAATTATCCTGTTGTCAGTATTTCAACTCTTTTCAGCATGTACGGAAACAAATGAAAAGATTGTTACGAGTTTCCCAAAAGAAGGAAACTTACAAGCAGAAGCAAAACACACGCCTTCTCCTTTCTTGCTTCCACGTTATGTGGGAATAACAGGCGATTACCTATTTGTTTATAAAGAACGTGAAGAGCATTTATTCTCTTTTTTCCGGCTTCCTGACGCTGACTTTATAGCAGATATGGGCAACCGGGGACAAGGACCTAATGATTTTAATTTATTGGACACCCGCAGTTTTTATTCTACTCCGAGCGGATTCAAAGTGGTAGAAGCCGGAATGAATATGTTAAAAACGGTCGATTACGATGGCAAGGAACTGAAAGTAACCCATACAGAGAGCATTTTAGAACAAGGAATAAGCAATAACGGGCTTTATCCCTTGGCAGATAGTATGTTTCTTACTTTGGGATGGCTGGATGAGGATAACGAATACCGCATCCTGAACGGAAAGAATGGGCAAGCCATGCAAACACATCCCTATCCGAAGTGGACAAACCAGCGACCCAATCCAAAGAATGCGCCACTGTTTGTTACTTTTCTAAAATCATGTGTCGTACATCCGAATAAGGAAAAAGTGGCAGCATTCTATTCACGCTTCAAACGCATAAGAATCTATGACAGCAAAAAGATGAATCTGCTTCATGACATTAGCGTACAAATCCCTCCTTATGCAGCTCATCCTGACGAATTGATAGAAAAGCAGCCTGTCTATTATATTGGTCAACCCTATACTACTGAAAATTATATCTATGCATTGTGTGCCAACAAGCAACCAGACACGACTTCCGGCACCTGTGAATTGCAAGTATGGGACTGGAATGGCGAGCCAATTGCCTGTTATAAATTCGACCGGAAGGTGACCCTTATGACAATTAGTGAAAAGCATCATAAGATATATGCATTGGATAATGCTGTTCCGGATGAAATCTATATGTACGATTTACCTTTATATTAACGTGAATTCGATGAATTATAATCTCCTGTAAATTGGGTGATTAGCGAAAATATTATAACTTTATAGTACTCAAGCACAAAGTATTACAGTAAGCATCCAAATGCTGTTTTCTTCAACGGTATCGAAGACAAGGATATTACTCATGCTGCCAACGAGTTTGTCATCACCATTCCCCGAAATAGTAACCAAGCTCAACCCAAAAGTAACTTAGTTACCGATAAAAGTAACCAAGCTAATGGAAAAAGTAACCAACTTCGCACTAACTTAGTTACTCGCAAGCTAACCAAGAAAGAAGAGGATATAAGAAACTTTTGTTCTGTACCGAGAACGGCACAAGAGATATGGATAGGATCGGTATATCCAATCAATCCAAAAACCGTCAGAAGTATATTACATCATTGATAGAGATTGGAGTTCTTGAACGCACCATACCCGAAAAGCCCAATGACCCCAATCAAAAATATCGTCGCAAAAAATAATTAGGGATATTCAGTAAATGTCCCTACACATACGTATGTATAGGCCTACACGTACGTATGTATAGGCCTACACGTACGTACGTGCAAAGGGTATTATCCCCTCATAAGGTTGCTCCTCCCCCTTCTCCCTTCATCCTTTCATTTTGGGTAAAACCGTCTATCAATCAACCGGTTAAAAATGACAGTACATCCCCTCACAACCCTTTCAGCCACCGGCATGAGTCCTTTCACATCTGCCCTCGGCGGTTTCACACCATGCTGCCTGTGTGTGCCGATGAAGGGAGGATGAAAGGAGAATGAAAGGACCCGGCGAAGTGTCCTCTCACCCTCGGAATCCCCATCGGCAGGGCGTTTCGGCAGATAATGAAAGGATGAAAGGAAAAGTGGAATCACATCAATGCTGTATCCTGTGTGAAGGGGTAACCATGCAAGAAATGATGGCTTCGGACAATGTCGGGCCGGAAGACGATGGTAATGCGTCGGTTTCGGCAGGCGAAGAGGCTCTTGGCCGGAAAGCAAAAAGACTTGGGGCTTGTTTTCTAACTGGAATCCGTTTCCGTATGCAGGTAAAACCCATCGGGAGGATACTTTCAACGAAGCCGCTTGCATCGGTCTACGAAGCCGCTTTCGATGACCAATGAAGTCGCTTGCCGAATTTCATGGAGTACGCACACATGCCAAACCTGTGCGGTGAACAGACCTCATGTCCGACAACCCACAAGAAATGCCTGCTCCCAATATGACCACTTACAGCCTGAGCGCAGGCTGCCCCAGCCAAACAAACGGATGCATACCGAAGGAAAGACCACTGCAATGCTGACGAATATGTCTGGAAAACACACGATACTTTTCCAAACATCAATAGACCGCTGAAGCAATAACCTGTATAAACAAGATGAGAAACACCATAGCTATCGGATAGACTGTGGCATAAGCAACACTCGGGATATTACTATCGACCATAGAATCGGCAGCAGCCAAACCGGGAGTACTAGTCATACCACCCGTAATGGTTCCCAGTAAATCCAATAAACTGATTTTAAATACTAAACGACCCACCACTACTGCAACCAACATAGGTATAACAGTAATAGCTGCTCCTACTCCGAACAACAATAATCCACTCTCCTGAAACGTTGACACCAAATTCTTACCGGCCGAAGTACCGACCTCTGCCAAAAACAGCAATAATCCCAACTGACGCAATAATTGATTGGCAGGACCCGACATCGACCATAATACAGGCCCCGTCTTTCCCACAGCACTGAGCATCAATGCCACCATCAATACACCTCCTGTCAATCCAGGTGAAAACGACACACTATCTGAAAATGAAATATTTATCTTGCCGAACAATACTCCTAATACAATACCCATAGCAATGGGGAAAAAATCGGTATCAGAAAGTTGTTTGGCGTTATTACCCAACAAACGAGCAACGCCTCTCAATCCTTCACGCTCACCCACTACCATCAACTTATCGCCAAATTTCAAAGCCAGGTCTGGAGAAGGCGACAAATCAATACCGCTTCGGCGTATACGAGTCACCGTACAACCGAAATTGCGCTGTAAATTCAGATCACCCAATTGCTTATTTATCATATCCTTCTTTGTCAGCAACAAAGATTCAATCTCCTGAGTTTGATCCAAAGGCAATTCACCCTCTTCGCGTTCGCCAACCAATACTGCAAATTGATTCAGAGCCTCCTCACTACCTACTGCCTGCACATAATCTCCTTCCAACAGCAACGTATTTGCCTTAGGCATCAGAATAGAATCTTCGTGTTTCACCCTTGATATGACAGCTCCCGTCATAGCACGTGCATTAATCTGAGCCAACGTACGTCCACACACAGCCTGATTGGTCACCTTGAAAATGCAAGTTGTCAACTCCGGAAAACTGCTGCGTCGCTCCTGTTCCAATCTACGTGCCTCTTTATCTAAATCCACCCGCATTATTTTGGGTAACAATTTCACAAACAAAATCACCCCAATAACTCCAAATGGATAGGCGATACCGTATGCAATGGAGGCCAGTGGCGAGTTTGTGCTATCGATAGCCACCGCTAAACCAGGAGTACTGGTCAACGCTCCCGCTATCAGTCCTACCACACTGGGGGTATCGATACCGAAAGCGTATTTCAATCCTACAGCTGTCAAACAAGCAGAACAAATAATAAGCATCGTTATCAGAATCAATGTTTTTCCTTTGCTTCTGAAAGAATCGAAGAATCCGGGACCCGCCTGAATGCCGATGGTGAAAATAAAGAGCACCAATCCAAAATTTCCCAATTCTTTAGGAATCACTACACCGAAATGTCCGAAAAGTAAGGCGATGAAGATAACAGCCGACACATCCAGTGACAAACCTTTTATCTTAATCCTTCCAAGCATAAAGCCTAACGCTACAATAAGGAAGAGCGAGAAATAAGAAGAATGCAATAAATCAATTAACATATTTTTAAAAAGTTAGTTTCTGTGTACAAATCTAAATAAAATCTCTGAGATTATACAGCAACAGAATAAAGAAAATATTTTTTCTTTAGAGAAAAGGTATGTGAAAAAGCCTAAAGCAAAAACTTTCCTCTTATAATTCTATTCATTGTTTTCTAAACATTCTATTTTAAACATAACTATGACTGCTTATCGAATTATTCTACGACATCTTTCAAAGTGCTATAGTCAATTCTACCGGACAATGGTCAGACCCCAAAATATCAGTATGGATCTCTACCCCTCTCAATTTATCTTTCAGTGAATCTGAAGCAAGAAAATAATCAATACGCCAACCCGCATTTTTTTCACGAGCCTTGAAGCGATATGACCACCATGAGTAAATGCCCTCCTTCTGCGGATAGAAATAACGGAAAGTATCTGTAAATCCAGATTCAAGCAACATGGTGAATTTGGCTCTTTCCTCATCGGTAAAGCCCGCATTTTTCCGGTTGCTCTTTGGGTTTTTCAGATCTATTTCCTTATGAGCTACATTCAAATCACCACATACAATGACCGGCTTTTTCTTTTCCAATCTTTTCAAATAAGCACGAAAATCATCCTCCCACCTCATTCTATATTGCAAACGACGTAATTCATCCTGCGAATTGGGAGTATAGACAGTAACCAAATAAAACGATTCTAACTCAAGAGTTATTACCCTACCCTCATGATCGTGCTCCTCAATGCCTATACCGTATGTCACCGACAATGGTTTCACCCTAGAGAAAATAGCAGTTCCTGAATAGCCTTTTTTCTCGGCGTAATTCCAATATGACTGGTATCCCTCAAACTTTGCATCCAGTTGCCCTTCTTGCATTTTAGTTTCCTGCAAGCAGAAAAAATCGGCATCCAAACGTTGGAAAACATCAGCAAAGCCTTTATCGTAACAGGCTCGCAAGCCATTTACATTCCATGATATGAATTTCAACATGATATCTTTTGTATTTACAGATTAAAAACTGTCAGGATAAAAGTAATAACAAAAACAGACTTATACAAACAGCTTATTAAAAAAGCGCCCTGTTTCATTGATGAGAACAGAACGCTTATCCTTTATAATCAAAGATTCTTCTTTAATTATTGCTCACAGTGTCGATTGCCGGAGTTTCTGCTGCATCGTCAGTTTGTGGAGCAGCGAAACCGGAAGGTGCATTCAACGGATTAGTAGCTCCTTCTTTAATAGCTTCTTCCATAATCACCGAAGACTCAGTATGAGTAGCCGGAACAAAATAAGCGGTAAGTACACTGCATACTACCATAAAAGCAGCCAGTCCCCACGTAAGTTTCTCGATAAAATCTGTCGTCTTACGAACGCCCATGATCTGATTTGAAGAAGCAAAACTAGAAGCCAATCCACCGCCTTTTGAGTTCTGAATCAATACAACAAAGCACATCAAAAGAGCTGCAAGCACAATTAATCCAATAAGTAATAAATACATTTTTCTTTATTTTGATTTAGCGTTAATAATCAATTCCTCCAAAAATCTTATTTGGTCTGCAAAGTAAGCGTTTTTTTTTGGATATTTCAAATTTAATTTTTTAATAATTTCCAGAGCCTTAGAATATCTTTTCTGTTTAACGTATATTTTGGCCAATGTCTCAGTAAAATAGCTTTCATCTTCGATGGCTTCATTCTTATCATCCGGCTCATCTTCTTCAGTTACTTCTTTCTTTGCCGGGGGAAGATCTTTTTTTCCTATCTGGGTCAGCAAAGGTTCTTCTGCCGACTTTTCTATGAAATCATCTATCAGATTCTGTCCCTTCATCCGAGGTACAGAGTCAGACGAGGAATCTTCATTGTGCAACAAAAAAGATGTATAATCCGCTGTCGCATCCACAGGCAACTCCATATCCATGGATTTTTTTGGCAAAGAAGACAAGAAAGTATCAATCAGTGAAAGTGTACGATCCAATCCAGCATTCGCCTTGAAGCGCTCTTGTTTTTCACTAGAAGGAAGTTCATAGCGCTTTCCTTCTATCATATAAAAAAGGACTTCCCGATCGGCCACATACAATACAGCCTTACGCAACTCTTCGCCAAATGTAACGTCATGCAATAAAAACAGGTTCTTCAGATAAAGCAACCTTACTGTCTGAAAATAGGGATAACGCGCAAGCAATGCCTGCAACTCATACAAAGTATCCCTGTTCAATAGTTCGGGATGTGTTATCCATTCGTATAATTGTTGTTGTGTCATGACAGAAACGAATCACTACCAATTTGCCAAAGTGGCATTAAATATTTGCTCTACAATTTCTTTAATCATTTGACTCACCAACTCATCCTGCACAGCACTCAACTGCTGATTGGCATTGTATTCGCGGCTAGCTGAGAACTGCTGTCCGTTTATATTTTCTGTCGGATTTGAGTTATTGACAAAATTCACTTTTACAGTCATACGCAACTCCACCATACTGGAGTAACCGTCAGATCCCACACCTTTATTCAACGCATCATAATTGGTTATCTCACCCGACAATTGCAAGTCTCCTCCGCGCTTCACCTGTTTCAATCGGGTTTGTTGCATATAAATATCCTGCAATGCGGTATTAAACATGCTTTCCATTGGCCCCCAGACAAATCCTACCGAACGGTTTGGAAAATTCTCGAACGCAATAGTCTTTACTTTTGTATAGTCGATGGTCGATGCATTAAATTTATACGAAATAGAGCAAGCTGTTGCTATCCCTGCCAACACTATCAATACAATAACCACTTTCAGTTGTTTAATCCAAGCCATATTCTTTTATTTTTCTATAGAGTGTACGCTCTGAAATATTCAAATCTTTTGCCGCATTCTTACGTTTTCCGTGATGACGTTCGAGCGCCTTTCGTATCATTTCTTTTTCAACTTCATCCAACGACAATGTAGTCTCCTCCACAACCTCTTCGGTATCTTGAATATCGTCCACCACAGGACGAACCGATTTGGATGCCGAAATGATGGCCGGAGTAGCAGGAACCACCGTAGCAACCAAATTTCGCTGCGGCTCCTGATAATACGAAACGGAAGACGGGGATACGGATTGTGCGCCGCGTTCTGCCATCAGTGTGTTGACCAGTTTTTTTAGCTCTGTCACATCACGACGCATATCAAACAAAACCTGATACAGGATTTCACGTTCACTTTCAAAAGCTTTTCCGGCAGACGATTTCACTCCAAACAAGGCTGGAAGGCCTGAACTTACCTGCTGTTCCGGCAAATAATCCTTCAGAATTTCGGCTGTAATATCCCGATTGGTCTCAATGATGGAAATCTGCTCGGTGATATTCTTCAACTGGCGCACATTCCCAGGCCATGGATAAGTCAGCAGCAATGCCTTGGCATCTTCTGACAGCTGAATGGCGGGCATACGAT
>CAMWGU010000111.1 GCA_947173895.1 uncultured Bacteroides sp.
TAAATGCCGTGGTGGAGTGGAACCGCTGCCGCTATTTCTCGGGCGGCATTGTATTTAGGGTACACCTGAAATAAAAGTATGTATTTACTTTCATCGGTCGTTGAAACGCGCCTGTGTACTCCTGAAGGCAGATGTGAAAGGACTTAGACGGTGTGGCTGAAAGGAGAATGAAGGGATGTTCTTTTATGCCGTTTCTTTTCTTTTTCTGCTGCCGATGGCGATCGGCATCCGTTTATGAATAACGAAAATAACATTCTTCGTGACTACCAGCTTGAGATGAAATCCCATCTTTTGAAGGAATGGGAATTTCATCGGAGTGTGATGGTTCAGATGCCGACCGGTACGGGAAAAACACATCTGTTAGCTGCCATAGTGAAGGAATTTCTGGACGGTTCGAGAGAAGGAGAGGTGTGGATTGTTGCGCATCGCCGGGAACTGGTAGAGCAGATAGAGGGTACGGTGGCCCGGTATGAAATGGGGAAAGATGACAGGCGTATCCGGGTATTTTCTATCCAGTGGCTTTCGCGTAATCGGAGAACGGTGGAGGGAAGTCCGGCCCTGATTGTAATTGACGAAGCACATCACGCCTTGGCGACAACCTATCGAATGCTTTGGGAGATTTATCCGGATACTCGGAAGTTGGGTATGACCGCCACGCCTTGTCGGTTGGATCGCAAAGGATTTGCGGCTTTGTTTGATACGCTGATAACTTCGTGGAGCGTTGCGGAGTTTATCGGCCGTGGCTGGTTGTCGTCGTTCGACTATGTGTCCGTTCGTCCGGACAGTTTGGAGCAACGTTGGGTGGACTCGCTTACTAAACGGGGGGCAGACGGCGATTATCAGGTTCGTGAGATGGATGCAGTGCTGAATTGTCCGTCCGGCATCGGCCGGCTGTATAGAGGGATGATGCAGTATGCTGCCGGCAAGAAAGGGATCGTCTATGCGGTGAGCATCGGTCATGCCCGTCAGATAGCTGCCTGTTATAATTCGCACGGTGTTCCGTCGGCAGCCATCGACAGTCGTACTCCGGCTCGAGAACGCAAGACGCTGGTGGAGAAGTTTCGTGAGGGCAGGATTCGGGTACTTGTTAATGTGGACATCTTTTCAGAGGGTTTCGATTGTCCTGATGTGGAGTTTGTTCAGTTGGCCCGTCCCACGCTTTCGTTGGCTAAGTATCTGCAACAGGTGGGGCGTGGTCTGCGTAAGTCGGGGTCTAAGGAATCTTGTATACTGATAGACCATGTGGGTTTGCATCGTCTTTTTGGTCTTCCCACTAATCAACGGGACTGGCATGCGATGTTTGATGGAAGATTGGTTGGTAATGTTTTGTCTCGGATACGGACGGAGGGTATCCGGACGGATGCTCTTCATTTGCAATTGGAGGAGCGGGATCATCGAGATGAGGAACTGGAGGTGGTGGTGACACACGTCGGATTGCTGGCAGCTCTTCGGGATGGGGCATCAGCCGTTTCCGCTGAAGTGATGGTCGGTGGTGGAAAAGAGCCTATCGGTGAGGAAACAAGGGGAGGTCTTCCTATCTTGAGGGCTTGTTATGATAGGCGTAGCGGCCTGTGGGGATTGCGACGCGGAGAGATTATGACAGCGAAACCTCGGTTTCGGGAGGTGTATGACGTTTGTGGAAGTCGGGCTGCTGTCCGTTTGAAAGATAATTGTACAGATGTATTGTCTGTTAGAGAGAGTGGGCCTGCATCGGGCGGCATGTGGATTGTAGATGACGGCGGTCGACCGGAGGTTCAACTGGACGATTGCCGGAAAGTGAAATTTATCAGGGAGGATCTCATTGTCATGACGGACAGCTGGGGTAAAAAATCGTATATAGATCTGAAAACGGGTAGGAGATACAAACAAAAACCTTCGATACTGTCGTTTGGCGGCGTGGAGTTGCTGAAAGTGGGGGAGGTGTTTCATAGTCGTACCCGGAAAGCGTATGCCGCCATGCATGGGTTGATTGAGAAGGATCTCTGTTTTTGTGATTTCTATTTGAGAATACCGGATTATCATGTTCCAAAGGAATGCTGGTTGGTGGATCCGATGTGGACCACGTCGTTTGATATTTTTGCCTGCGTGCTGGAGGGTGATGATGAAGAAGTGTACAGATGTTGCGGTCGGCTGGCCGACCAAAGTATCGTGGTGAGGGACGCGGAAGGTAATTATTATCATGCAGAGAAAGGGAAGAAAAAGCGATATGTGGCCTGCCATGCTTCTGCTTTGGACGGGACGGATTTTGCCACGGTGATGGAACAGCTGAAAGAGGATGCTAGGCGGCGCATTGAAACTGTACAACGGAAACAGTTGCAGGAAGAGGAATTGAAAAGACAGCGACGGCTGGACGAGATGAGAAATGCTTCTCCTTTTTGTATAGGGAATAAATGGGGACTGAAACTAGGCAAACGTATAGTAGTTCCTCCCCGGTATCGAAAGATCCTTCCTCCGGTGGGGGATTATTGTGTTTACGAAGAGAATGCCTGTCAGTGGGGAGTGATGTCACTGGACGGTAGAGTAGTAGTGGAAGCCCGTTATCAGGCGGTGGATATAAACAACAATGGCACAGCAAGACTGACTATCATTCCGGGTAAGGTGAAAATAATAAAACTCTGATTCCTTAAATATATATAAGGTGTGGCAATACATTTTTTCTTTCTTGTTTAATAGCTGTCAGTAGTGAGGAAGATTTGTTTGAATAGCTTGGAAATCAAGGTTTTTATTGTTGAATGTAATTTACCAAAGGATGCTTTGGAAGATTATCTGTTATAAAACATAGTTTAGTAACACTATCTTTGGAGTTGTTTATATTCTTATTATTTTCTAATTTGCGCTCCACATTTATAGGAGATATGAAACGCATATCCGTTTGTTAACAATTAAACCTTAGATATCATGAAAGTATATCAGACTAACGAAATTAAAAACATTGCACTTCTTGGCAATGATGGCTCAGGTAAAACCACTCTCACAGAGTCTTTGCTCTTTGAGAGTGGTATTATAAAACGTCGTGGTAGAATTACGGCTAAAAACACGGTTAGTGATTATTTTCCGGTAGAGCAAGAATATGGTTATTCTGTGTTTTCTACCGTTTATCATGTAGAGTGGAATGGAAAGAAACTTAATATAATAGATTGCCCGGGTAGTGATGATTTTGTCGGTGCCGCAATTACTGCCTTGAATGTGACAGATACGGCTATCTTGCTGCTGAACGGGCAATATGGACCTGAAGTGGGAACTCAAAACCACTTCCGTTATACAGAGAAACTAGGTAAACCGGTAATCTTTTTGGTGAACCAGCTGGATAATGAGAAATGTGATTATGATAATGTACTGGAACAATTGCGGAGCGTGTATGGTTCTAAGGTGGTTCCTGTGCAATATCCTATTGAAACAGGACCGAATTTCCATGAACTTATCGATGTGCTGTTGATGAAGAAATATTCATGGGGACCGGATGGAGGTGCTCCTACAATAGAAGAGATTCCTGATTCGGAAAAAGAAAAGGCGTTGGAGATGCACAAGGCTTTGGTGGAAGCTGCTGCCGAGAATGACGAAACACTGATGGAAAAATTCTTTGAATCGGAGTCATTGACAGAAGATGAAATGCGTGAAGGTATTCGTAAGGGATTGGCCTCAAGAGGAATGTTCCCTGTGTTCTGTGTATGTGCAGGTAAGGATATGGGAGTACGCCGTTTGATGGAATTTCTAGGTAATGTTGTTCCGTTTGTGTCGGATATGCCGGTAGTGCACAATACGCGTGGTGTTCCTGTTTCTCCCGATGCCAATGGTCCCACTTCTCTTTATTTCTTTAAGACAGCTGTCGAACCTCATATTGGCGGTGTACAGTATTTTAAGGTAATGAGCGGCAAAGTGCATGAAGGTGATGACTTGGCTAATGCCGATCGTGGATCGAAAGAACGTATGGCTCAACTTTTTGTATGTGCTGGTGCTAACCGTATTCCGGTACAGGAACTAGTGGCGGGAGACATAGGCTGTACGGTGAAACTGAAAGATGTGAAGACAGGAAATACACTGAATGGAAAGGATTGCGAAAACCGATTCAATTTCATTAAATATCCCAATGCGAAATATTCGCGTGCCATCAAACCGGTCAATGAATCGGATGTGGAAAAAATGATGGTTGTTCTGAACCGCATGCGTGAGGAAGATCCTACTTGGGAAGTGGAACAATCTAAGGAGTTGAAGCAGATTATTGTACGTGGTCAAGGTGAATTTCATCTTCGCACTTTGAAGTGGCGTCTGGAGAATAATGAAAAATTGCCGATCAAATTTGAAGAACCGAAGATTCCTTATCGTGAAACCATTACCAAGGCAGCTCGTGCCGATTATCGTCACAAGAAACAATCAGGTGGTGCTGGCCAGTTTGGCGAAGTGCATCTTATTGTTGAACCTTATTATGAAGGAATGCCTTTGCCTGAAACATATAGGTTTAATGGTCAGGAATTTAAGATAAATGTAAAGGGAACAGAGGAAGTTTCTTTGGAATGGGGCGGTAAGTTAGTCTTTGTTAACAGTATTGTGGGAGGATCTATCGATGCTCGTTTTATGCCTGCTATTCTGAAAGGTATTATGAGCCGTATGGAGCAAGGTCCGTTGACAGGATCTTACGCACGGGATGTGCGTGTGATAGTATACGATGGAAAGATGCATCCGGTAGATTCAAATGAAATTTCCTTTATGCTTGCAGGACGGAATGCATTCAGTGAGGCATTTAAAAATGCTGGTCCGAAGATTTTGGAACCGATTTATGATGTGGAAGTCTTTGTTCCTAGCGATAAAATGGGCGATGTGATGAGTGATTTACAGGGACGTCGCGGCATGATTATGGGTATGAGCAGCGAAAATGGTTATGAAAAGCTGGTTGCTAAAGTGCCTTTGAAAGAAATGTCTTCTTATTCCACCTCTTTGAGTTCGCTGACGGGAGGACGTGCTTCATTTATCATGAAGTTTGCCAGCTATGAATTGGTGCCGACAGATGTACAAGATAAGTTAATGAAGGAATTTGAGGCCAAAGAGAATAAAGATGATTGATAAAGTGTAGTATTTCATAGGTAAAGGAGGGCATTTGGTTAAAAAATGCTCTCCTTTTTATTTAAGAGAACTTAAACTTTTGGGTTCGTTGTTTGGCTTTGAACTTAATTTTTTATTATTTTTGCAAACCATTTAGCGTGAATTTTGTTATAATAGTCAGAATCTTAGCTTAAATGACTTTTTCGGTTAATTATAAAGAATAGCCGTTTAAATTTGGTTAATCTGTTATGTAATGAGATTTAACGTTTTTAATTTTGCTGACATGAAAAAGTCTACTATTTTGGTATTAGGTATTGTAATGGGACTATCATTTCTTAGTTTGCTATATTTGCAGGTAAGCTATATTGAAGAAATGGTGAAAATGCGCAAGGGACAATTTGACGAGTCGGTGCAGCGCAGTTTGGTCCAAGCGTGTAGAAATATAGAGTTGGCGGAAACCAAGAAGTATCTTGAGAATGATGCGATTGCTACGGAAAAAGCGGCGCAGTTGTTTAAAGAACAGTCTGGAGAGAAAGAGGGAGAAGAAGGTGGTGATGTGGTGGCGCATACCCATGAGTATTCTGTAACTTCCAACGGATTGAACGGTTACTCTACTTTTGAGTTGAAGATGAAAGTAAGTGCGAATCGTCCTTCCAATATTCCAAAAGCGATTATTTCGACAGGTAAGAATATTCCTCAGACTTCAAGAGCTTTGCAGGAAATCATAAAAGACAGATATGTATACCAACGTGCATTGTTGGACGAAGTGGTCTATAACATTTTGTATACAGCCAGTGACAAACCGTTAAGCCAAAGGGTTAACTTTAAACAATTGGATTTGTGTTTAAAGACCGAACTGCTGAATAATGGCATTGATATTCCATACCATTTTATAGTGACAGACCGAGATGGAACAGAAGTATATCGGTGTCCGGATTACACAAAAGAGGGTAGTGAGAATACATATCCGCAGGTTTTATTTAAAAACGATCCGCCGGCGCGTATGGCTACTGTCAAAATTCACTTCCCAACATTGAACAGTTATATATTCAGTTCTGTTAAATTTATGATACCGTCATTGATCTTCACAATGGTATTGCTTGTGACGTTCATCTTTACCATCTATATCATCTTCCGTCAGAAGAAGTTGACCGAGATAAAGAATGATTTCATTAATAACATGACGCATGAGTTTAAAACACCTATTTCTACTATTTCATTGGCGGCTCAGATGCTGAAGGATCCGGCAGTCGGAAAATCACCGGCTATGTTTCAGCACATATCCGGAGTGATTAATGATGAAACAAAACGTTTGCGTTTTCAGGTGGAGAAAGTGTTGCAGATGTCTATGTTTGAAAAGCAAAAGGCTACTTTGAAGATGAAAGAGGTGAATGCAAACGACTTGATTTCAGGAGTAGTCAATACTTTTACATTGAAAGTGGAAAAATATAATGGTAGAATTACATCAAATCTGGATGCGGTGAATCCGGATATATTTGTAGACGAAATGCATTTTACCAATGTGATTTTTAATTTGCTGGACAATGCGGTGAAATATAAGAAACCGGAAGGGGAACTGGTGTTGAATGTGCATACTTGGAATGAGGCTGGTAAACTTTATATTTCTATTCAAGATAATGGAATAGGTATTAAGAAAGAGAACCTGAAAAAGATTTTCGATAAATTCTATCGGGTGCATACAGGTAATTTGCATGATGTGAAAGGCTTTGGTTTAGGACTGGCGTATGTGAAGAAAATAATTCAAGATCACAAAGGGACGATACGTGCCGAGAGTGAACTGAATGTGGGAACTAAATTTATAATTGTATTACCTTTATTAAAAAATGAATAATATGGATGAAAAATTGCGTATCTTGTTATGCGAAGACGATGAGAATCTTGGCATGTTGTTGAGAGAATATTTACAGGCAAAAGGCTATTCAGCCGAACTTTGCCCGGATGGTGAGGCTGGTTACAAGGCTTTCCTTAAAAATAAATATGACTTGTGTGTGTTGGATGTGATGATGCCGAAGAAAGATGGCTTTACTTTAGCTCAGGAAATTCGTCAGGCTAATGCTGAAATTCCTATTATTTTTCTGACGGCAAAGACTCTGAAAGAGGATATCTTAGAAGGTTTTAAGATTGGTGCGGATGATTATATTACTAAACCGTTTAGTATGGAAGAACTGACTTTCCGCATTGAGGCTATTTTGCGTCGTGTACGTGGCAAGCGAAACAAGGAAAGTAGCAGCTATAAGATAGGACGCTTTACTTTCGATACGCAGAAACAAATTTTAGCTATCGGTGACAAACAGACTAAGTTGACAACAAAAGAATCGGAACTGCTGGGGTTGCTTTGTGCCCATGCTAATGAAATTTTGCAACGCGACTTCGCACTAAAGACCATCTGGATTGACGATAACTATTTTAATGCACGTAGCATGGATGTGTATATCACGAAATTGCGTAAGCATCTGAAGGAGGACGATTCTATTGAGATCATCAATATACATGGAAAAGGATATAAATTGATTGCTCCTGAAGCAGAATAAGAGCCAGGCAATAGAAGTAAGTATATAGCAAATAAAAAAGCTCGGAATGTTCCGAGCTTTTTTATTTGTTTTCTTTGTGTGTAGATTAATCAACTATGCGCTTGTTTAATACAATATAAACGATTAAACCTATAACGATAAGGGCGGCACTTCCACCTAAAACACCGTTATCGTTAATTGCTGCACTTCCGGTAAAGAAAACACCGACTAAAATAGCAGCGCCAATGATCATCAATATCAGGCCCAAATTCTTAAGTAAGCTTTTCATGTGTGTATTTTATTAATAGATTTATATTTATTCTTGTTCTTGTGTACAAATTAAAGCATAATTCTCTTATCATGGAAATTATTTTGGGAAAAAAAAAGCAAAACCTTGAAAAAGTTTAGTCTTTGATGTTGGTGAAGACCTTTCTTAATACATCTTGGCTGACTTTTAGTTCTTCCAATGTCAGGCCATGCAAAGCTTCTTTCAAAGTTTTATTTGCAAGAAAACGTGCTTTCCCTTCCAGTTCTCTGCCGGTTTTAGTCAAATGTACTAGATTGGTTCGCCTGTCTTTCTTGTCTGCAATGCGTACTACCAAATGCTGACGTTCCATGTTGTCTATCAAACGTGTCATGCTGGGTTTGTCTTTAAAAGTAGCATTACATAGTTCTTGCTGTGTGACACCGTCTTTTTCCCATAAAAAAAGAAGAACGGTCCATTGTTCAGGAGTGATTTCTACTCCGTTTTGGCGGAAGTTGCGACTTAGCTTCCGGTTGATGGCGGCAGACACTTTGCCATTTAGTATGGCGAAGATCAATTGGATATCAAAGCTAAATTGTTCTATCATCGAATTATTGTTTAAACAACTTTGCAAATATACAATTCTTGTATGGATATTACTTGAATTTTGCAGATAAAAAATACAAAAAGAAGAATTAATTGT
>CAMWGU010000112.1 GCA_947173895.1 uncultured Bacteroides sp.
TTCAATGGGAATCAACAAATTATCAGAAGCCGTGCATATTGAAGCATTCGCTAAAACCTGGAATGTTACATCCGCTGAATAGTTACAGTTTGTGATTAATCCGTTGAAAACGAATTATTTAATTGATAAATTTTAGCACAATAATAGATCAAGTGACTGATTTTCATTACCTTTAATGACATCCTACCACACATTAAAGCAATGAATAAAATAGCACTTGACCAATATGAGAAAATCGTAACTGATGCTTTGAAAAATAGTTTTGCGAAGTTACGCAAAAATTTTAAAACAGCATTCGTCTAACTCATGATTTTGTACATGGTACTACCAAGAAAAATTTCACCCAAATGAAGCATTACTCAGATAGCTCGGAACAACGCTTCCGGCAGTTGTTTGAACGTGAGTTTGACAGGATGCAGTTCAATCTTTTCTTCATGCGGCAGCAGTTTGGTGAAAGTGTTAGAAAAACCATTGCCATAAACGCAAGCTACATTTCAAAGTCGGGAAAGAAGACTCCTTATATCGGCAAGTTCTGATCGGGATGTGCTTCTGTAATGAAACGAGGATTGGAAATTCTCGAATACAAGGACAAGTTGCTCAACATAATACGTTATGTCGTTGCTGATGCATGGTTCTCAAAGGCAAAGTTCGTCAATAAAGCCTGTCCTGCCGAGATTCCATGTCATCAGCCGCCTACGTGATGATGCCGCCTTGTGGCATTCACATAACGGTGTCCGCACAGGTAAACAGGGACGACCGCGTGTCAAAGGCGGGACAATGCATATTTCGCAATACTTTGTGTTAAAGATTCGATCCGTTTGCCGAAGAGTTGGTTTTCCAGCTCAATATGCAGACCGAAAAGACCGAGACTCCATTGTGGGAAACAAAATTTCCGCTATCCCATTATAATTTCCTCCAGTTCAAGCTCAAACTATTCAGAACCACACTGACAGAGCTGCACGCCATGGCTGCACTGGCAATCATTGGGTTCAACAAAATGCCATAAAACGGGAACAGGATGCCGGCCGCTACCGGAATGCCAACCATATTGTATACAAAGGCCCAAAACAAATTTTGGCGAATCAGTTGCACTGTATGACTAGATAGCCTGAAAGCCTTAGGCAACAGCAATAAATCTGAAGTCATCAATGTAACCATTGCCACATCCATGGCAATATCCGTACCTTTACCCATTGCCACACTAACATCGGCACGGGCCAGTGCCTGCGAGTCATTAATTCCATCACCTACCATCGCCACCACCCTGCCTTCGGCCTGCAATTCCTTGATGACATTTTCCTTGTCGGCAGGCAAAGCATCGGAAATAAAACGGTCCGCATGAATCTCTCCGGCCACATTTTGTGCCGTAAGATGACCATCGCCTGTCAGCAGTACAATGCATTTTCCGCTTTCTTTTAATTGTTCGACAGCCCGTACGGAAGTTTCCTTTATTTTATCGCTAACAGCAATAACTGACAACAACACATCCCCCTCGCCAAAATAGACCAAGCTCCTACCACTCTTTTCATATTCTTCCACCATGCCTTTCAGCACATCAGACACACCTGCTCCAAAGTCTTTCAGCAACCGATAACTACCGGCCCAATAAGTTATTCCACCACAAGTCACCACAATCCCTCGGCCTGTACGGCTCTCGAAAGAATCAATTTCGGCCGGAGTTTCACCTTCCTGCTTCAACACCTCAACAATGGCCCTTGCCAACGGATGTTCCGATTTCAATTCGGCTGCATACAGAATAGCTTTGTACTCTTCCCGCCATCCGGCATCATGCAGCCATCCGGTCACCACAGGGTGCCCTTCGGTCACAGTACCTGTCTTATCGAGCACCACCGTATCTACTTTCCTCATCTGCTCCAAGGCCACAGCATCCTTTATCAAGATATGTACCTCGGCCCCTTTACCAATCCCCACCATCAATGCCGTAGGGGTAGCCAGTCCCAATGCACACGGACAAGCAATCACCAATACAGACACAGCAGAAAGCATGGCGTATGAAAAATAATCCATGCCCCCCACAATCATCCAGACTAGAAAGGTAAGAACGGAAACTGAAAGGACAACAGGAACAAAAACAGCAGTCACCTTGTCCACTATACGCTGAACCGGAGCCTTGGATCCTTGTGCCTCCTGCACCATGCGGATAATTTGAGCCAACACCGTATCTCTCCCTACCCGACTGGCTGTCAGCTGAAACGCACCATTCTGATTAATCGTACCGGCCAATACCTTGTCGCCCGTTTTCTTCTCTACAGGAATCGGTTCGCCGCTAATCATGCTTTCATCTATAAATGTATTTCCTTGAGTAATCACTCCATCCACCGGAATCTGTTCGCCGGGACGAACACTGACCCGATTGCCCACCCGAAGATTGGAAATCAAGACATCTTCTTCCCTACCATCCTTCACTACACGAGCAGTCCGAGGCTGCAATCCCATCAGTTTCCGAATAGCGGTGGAAGTTCTTCCTTTGGCCTTCTCTTCCATCAGCTTGCCCACCAGCACAAAAGCGATGATAACGGTTGCCGCCTCATAATAGACATGAGGTTTCAACCCACGGTTATACCAGAACTCCGGATAAAGAGTATTGAACAAACTAAACAAAAAGGCGATGGAAGTACTCAATGCCACCAAGGTATCCATATTACTGGTCCGCTGAAGTAATTGCTTCCACGCATTGACATAAAAAGAACGACCCGAATAGAAAATGACAGGCAATGAAAACAATAACATCCATACATTCACACCTGGCAGATGCATCAAAAACATTCCAAGCACAGCCACAGAAAGGGCAAAAAGCCAAGCAACGGCAGTCTTCCACTTCAACTGTTTATAATAAGACTGCTCTGCACCCTTTTGTTCCTCTACAGAATTATCTTCGTCTATGATCAAATCAAAACCGATCTTCATCACCGCCTCTTTCAATTGCTGTGGAGATACAGCCATCGGATCATAAACTACCGTCAAGACAGCCGCCGCCAAATTGACCGACGCCTCCTCCACTCCCTCTTGCCTATTTACGATTTTCTCTACATTGGCAGCACATGCTGCACAATGCATCCCTGTTACAGGATATAGTTTCTTTATCATCTATTTACTTTACTATCTTAATACTATGGATTATCAATCGACAAAATTAACAAAAAGTTCATGCAACCCTGTTGCAGATAGATAAATTTTCGATTTTTAGGCGGAGTTTTCACGAAGTTATTCTATATTTGTGCAATAAGTACAAAACCTTTTACCTGAACAAACAAACAAAAAGTTATGAAAAGAAAGGATCTTATAATGTTCGTTGCAGCAAGTTGTCTCATATCCTACTTTTTATTACCGGGATGCGACAAACATAAGCAAATTGGCAGCAAAGCTATAAAAAACATCAAACTGGAAGAAAAAGCCCGTCTACAAGAAGACGTCACCTCACCTTCCTGCCAAATCACCATTGATTATAACTATTTGGCCGAATCGGATCTGACAGACACCGTCACACAACGTATCAATCAAACCATACTAGCCAGTATTTTGGGAAAAGAATACGCTCTCATGACTCCGGAAGCAGCCATCGACTCTTTTAAAAAAGCCTACATAGCCGAGTATCGTAAAGATGTAAACGACTTCTACCAGGAAGATATAAAGAACGTAACTACTGCCGATGAACTTCCCGCATGGTACAACTACGAATACAGACTGACCACACAACTTGACAGTGGCAAAGAAGGTATCCTGAATGTCATTGCAGCTACCTACACATATACAGGCGGCGCCCACCCCAACTCATGGGAACAATGGATGAATTTCGACTCTAATACCGGTAAACAACTTATGCTGAAAGAGGTATTTATCAAAGGCGCAGAAAAGCCCATAAGCGAAATGCTGTTGAAAGAACTGATAAAAGAAATGGCTGTCCGCCTAGAAGACCCGTCTATCACTTCGCTAGAAGGACTGCAAGATGCAGGTATCTTGAACTGGACCGACATATACGTGCCCGAGAATTTCCTATTGGAAAAAGACAAAATTTCATTCTTATACAACAAATATGATATCGCCCCTTACGCCATAGGAGCCATCGTGCTCTCTTTTCCTTATGAAAGGATAGAAAAATATATGATACACTAATTTTGATTTTCAATAAACAGACATGGAATTAATACTGAAATATTTTCCCAACCTCGATGAACGGCAAAAAACACAGTTTACTGCCTTGTACGACCTATACATGGATTGGAACAGCAAGATCAACGTCATCTCGCGCAAAGACATCGTTAATCTGTATGAACATCATGTGTTACACTCACTAGGTATAGCCAAAATGATCCGCTTCACTCCCGGCACTCAAATCATGGATTTGGGAACAGGAGGCGGATTCCCGGGTATTCCGTTGGCCATCATGTTTCCCGAAGTCCAGTTCCATCTGGTAGACAGCATTGGAAAGAAAATAAAAGTAGCCACCGAGATAGCTTATGCTATCGGACTGAAGAATGTCACTTTCCGCCATTGCCGCGCCGAAGAGGAAAAAAGGACGTTCGATTTTGTAGTGAGTCGCGCTGTGATGCCTTTAACAGACCTGATAAAGATTATCCGCAAAAACATCAGACATGAACATCAGAATGTGTTCCCCAACGGCCTGATTTGTCTGAAAGGCGGAGAATTAGAAAAAGAGACCACGCCCGTGAAACACAAAACTATGATTTATGACCTGAAAGACGCATTCGCCGAAGAGTATTTCGAAACCAAAAAAGTGGTTTATGTAACCATCAACGGCTAATAATTATTTAGATAAGAGAACGATGAAAATAAAGAAATTTGAGTTCAACATGTTTCCGGTAAACTGCTACGTTCTATCGGACGATACAAAAGAAGCCGTCATTATAGACGCCGGCTGTTTTTATGAAGAAGAAAAGCAGACACTAAAAAAGTATATAGACAGCAATCACCTGACAGTAAAACACCTGCTGAACACTCACTTACACTTGGACCATATCTTTGGCAACCCGTTCCTGATGCAGGAATATGGACTGAAGGCCAAAGCCAACCAAGCAGATGAATTCTGGCTGGAACAAGCGCCGGCACAGTCGCGCATGTTCGGGTTCCAACTGTCTGAAACACCTGTGTCATTGGGAGGTTATGTATTCGATGGAGACATCCTCACCTTCGGCCATACCGAGTTGGAAGCCATCCATGTGCCGGGCCATTCGCCAGGAAGTATCGTCTATTATTGCAAAAAAGACCATTGCATATTCAGCGGCGACGTATTGTTCCAAGGAAGCATCGGCCGTGCGGACCTTACAGGCGGAAACTTTGACGAACTGCGCGAACACATTTGTAGCCGCTTGTTTGTATTACCACCCGATACAATTGTCCACCCTGGCCATGGCGATTCTACTACAATCGGTGTCGAAAAAGCGAATAACCCTTTTTTTAGATAACATAAATACTTTAAAAGTAAACTTATATATATACTATGACTACCATGAAAACAGATTTACTAGCAAACCGACATATCGGGATACAGGAAGAAGAACTTCCCGCTATGTTAGAAAAGATTGGCGTCAAAAGCCTTGACGAATTGATTAACAAGACCATACCTTCTACCATCCGCCTGAAGGAACCATTGCCACTAGCCACCCCCATGACCGAACGCGAATTTGCGGAACACATTGCGCAACTGGCCACACAAAACAAAATGTATACCTCATATATCGGCATGGGATGGTATGACAGTATCACTCCCGCGGTTATCCAACGCAATGTATTCGAAAACCCTGTATGGTATACCTCATATACTCCTTATCAAACAGAAGTTTCGCAAGGACGTCTGGAAGCATTGATGAATTTTCAGACCGTGATATCTGACCTTACAGCAATGCCATTGGCTAATTGTTCCTTGCTGGACGAGGCTACCTCGGCCGCCGAAGCAGCCACAATGATGTTCGGCCTGCGCACACGCGATCAGCAAAAGAAAGGGGCCAACGTCCTGTTTGTCGACCAAGAAATTTTCCCACAGAATTTGGCTGTCATCCAGACCCGTGCCCTCCCACAAGGAATAAAAATACAAGTGGGCAACTATAAAGAACTGGAGTTCATTCCCGAAATCTTTGGCTGCATACTGCAATATCCTAACGCCAGTGGCAGTGTGGAAGACTATCGCGAATTTGTGGAAAAAGCACATGCCGCCAACTGCAAAGTGGCAGTGGATGCCGATATTCTGAGTCTGGCACTGCTGATACCTCCCGGCGAATGGGGAGCCGACATCGTATTCGGAAGCACCCAGCGACTGGGCATCCCTCTGTTCTACGGAGGTCCGTCGGCTGCTTATTTTGCAACCCGTGACGAGTTCAAGCGCAACATGCCGGGGCGCATCATCGGATGGTCCAAGGACAAATATGGCAAACTGGCTTATCGCATGGCACTGCAAACCCGCGAACAGCACATCAAACGCGAAAAAGCCACATCCAACATCTGTACCGCACAAGCCCTACTGGCTACCATGGCCGGCTTCTATGCTGTCTATCACGGACAGGAAGGAATCAAAAACATAGCCAAACGCATCCACAGCATCACCACCTGGCTGAACAAAGCTCTGGAACGACTGGGCTACGTGCAACACAATGCCATTTTCTTCGACACCCTGCGTTTCAGTCTGCCCAACCATGTGTCTGCCCAGAAACTACGTACCATTGCCTTGAGCAAAGAAGTAAACCTTCGTTACTATGACAATGGTGATGCAGGTTTCAGCATTGATGAAACTACAGGACTGAAAGATGTGAATCTGCTGCTTTCCATCTTCTCCATTGCTGCCGAAGAAACCGTACAGGAAGTGGCCGATATTCCCAAAGCATCCTCGATGAGCCATGAGTTGTGCCGCCACACTTCGTTCCTCACCCACGAGGTATTCAACAAATATCATACGGAAACCGAAATGATGCGCTACATAAAACGCTTGGAACGCAAAGACATCTCGCTGACGCACTCCATGATCTCACTAGGCTCATGCACCATGAAGCTGAACGCCGCCTCGGAAATGCTTCCGCTCAGCAATCTGGGTTGGATGGCAATGCACCCATTGGTACCTGAAGATCAAGCGAAAGGCTATCATACATTAATCCAAAACTTAAGCGAACAGCTGAAAGTAATCACCGGATTTGCAGGCATCACGCTGCAACCTAATTCAGGTGCTGCAGGCGAATACACCGGGCTTCGCATCATCCGAAGCTATCAGGAAAGTATCGGCCAGGGCCACCGCAACAAGATATTGATTCCTGCATCGGCCCATGGGACCAACCCAGCATCGGCCGTCCAGTGCGGATACACCACAGTGACCTGTGCCTGCGACGAAAAAGGAAATGTAGACGTGGAAGACCTCCGCACAAAGGCCGAAGCCAACAAGGACGATCTGGCCGCACTGATGATCACCTACCCTTCTACACATGGTATCTTTGAACCGGAGATTGCAGAGATTTGTAAGATTATTCACCAATGCGGAGCACAGGTCTACATGGACGGTGCCAACATGAACGCACAAGTGGGACTAACCAATCCGGGCACCATCGGAGCCGATGTATGCCACCTGAATCTGCACAAGACTTTTGCCAGCCCCCACGGCGGCGGCGGTCCGGGCGTAGGTCCGGTCTGTGTGGCCGAACATCTGGTTCCGTTCCTTCCCGGACACCATGCCTTCGGAAACAGCGCCAACCAAGTGTCGGCTGCTCCATACGGAAGTGCCGGCATCCTGCCTATCACCTACGGATACATCTGCATGATGGGTGCCGAAGGACTGACTCTTGCCACTAAGACGGCCATCCTAAACGCCAACTACTTGGCGGCTTGCTTGAAAGATACATACGGCATCGTATATACGGGTGCTACAGGATTTGTAGGCCACGAAATGATTTTGGACTGCCGCTACCTACACGACGAAACAGGCATCAGCGAAAATGACATTGCCAAACGTCTAATGGACTACGGCTACCATGCGCCTACCCTGTCGTTCCCCGTACATGGTACCCTGATGATTGAACCGACAGAGAGTGAAAGTTTGTGGGAACTAGACAACTTTGTCACCGTAATGCAAACCATTTGGCAAGAAATACAGGAAGTGAAGAACGGCGACGCTGACAAGAACGACAACGTGCTGGCCAACGCCCCGCATCCCGAATACGAAGTGGTGGGTAACGAATGGAACCACAGTTACAGTCGCGAAAAGGCCGCATACCCCATCAAGTCGATACGCGACAATAAGTTTTGGATCAATGTAGCCCGAGTAGACAATACGCAGGGCGACCGTAAACTACTTTCTACACGCTACGGCAAGTTTGAATAACCCTCTGGAAGCGGCACGTTCTTTTTGCACGGAGTGCCATCTTACTTAAGGATATTCCGTAAATATTATAAAATTAGCCAACTAATTCATACATAAAGTATT
>CAMWGU010000113.1 GCA_947173895.1 uncultured Bacteroides sp.
TCTTACTAAGAGATTGACAAACAGGGGTAAGATATAGATATACAGGAGGTTAAAGGAGAATAAACAGGAGGTTAAGAGCTCAATAAACAGGTTTTATATTAACTTATTCTTTGTTAAATACAATTTTTTTCTTATTTTTTATTGCTTATTATCAAGTATTTGTCTATGTTTGCAAAAATAAGTGTCAATCTCTTAGTAAGAGATCTACATTTTTTGTATTGAATTATTGCAATGTAGCATAACTGCTAAATAAATATACCGAGCCAAATAGAAATGCAGACTTTTATAATCGCCATTCCACTATGATGCTGAAACGTAGCATGTTTTAAATATCATGCGCACCAATAAAAAAATTATCAGGCAACAAATGGATCAGTTATCAATGACAAAAATGATGTTTTTCATAAAATAAGCCAAATAACAAATCCGGCAAATTCATTCGTCAGGCTTTTTTTATTGGAAGCAGTTTAAGGAGAAACACAACAATCGTACAACCCCTATAGATCCGGTGATTTTTAATTATTACACCCTCAAGATACGAACAATTGTGCATTAAACACGGTATCTATGGCAGATAATTTGTGACAGCCTTGACCTTTTTATTCTGTCGGTATAGAAATATCGCGATTTATTTGTAAATTTGCATACACACGTATGCTTATTAAGTATGGAACAACAACAATCATTTTATAAGGAGAGAGAACACATAGACCTAAAAGAACCAAGACGCTTTAAGGTTACCATCTTTAATGACGATTTCACTACCATGGAATTTGTAGTGAAAATACTGACCACCGTCTTCTTCAAATCTGAAACAGAGGCAGAAAGCCTGATGATGCTGGTGCATCGGACAAAATCTGCCGTGGTAGGTGTCTATACCTACGACATCGCCCAGTCTAAAGTACAAAAAGCCACCCGCATGGCACAGAATGAAGGATTTCCTTTACGCCTCACTGCCACTCCGGAAGGAAAATAAAATAAAGAATAAGAAATGGATATACAGAACACAAACTTTGTGAGCCAAGCATTCGCTTCTGCACAAGACATGGCAATGCAATACCAACATGAGTTTATCACACCCGAACACCTACTGAAAGCATTGCTGGAACAAAAGCCTTTTCAGGATGCAATGGAAAATTGCTTCTGCGACCCGGATAAACTCGCCCGGAAGGTTTCCGGTTATCTTTCGGACAAAATGGAACGCATCCCTCAAGATACGGATTACGAACCAGAAATATCCAACCAAGTCTGCGAACTGATGCAACACGTCTATCTGATTATCCAACATTCGGAGGCCGAAATATTGGACGTCCCCCATCTGATACAAGGAATGCTTCAACTGAAAGACTCATGGGCTTGCTATCTGCTGAAAGAGACTTTTGGTGAGGAAATGCCGGTGTTTTTCAGATGGCTCATCACCCATTATGGCTTCACAGACTCCTGCGAGGAAGAAGAAAACCCGACCAAACAGGAAAAGAGTGAGACTTGGCGGCAACTGGTCACCTGCCTCAACGAACACCTGACAGAACATAACCCGCTGATAGGACGGGAAGCGGAACTGGCACGGACCATCCAAGTGTTGTGTCGCAAAGAGAAAAACAACCCCCTGCATGTGGGAGAACCGGGGGTGGGCAAAACCTCACTGGCCTACGGACTGGCGGAACGGATCGAAGCGGGCAATGTGCCCGAACACCTTGCAAACTGCCGCATCTATGAACTAGATCTGGGCAACCTGATTGCCGGCACACAATACAGAGGCGAATTCGAGAGACGACTGAAATCCATCATGGAAGGCATCCGGAAGGAAGGAAACGCCATTGTGTACATAGACGAAATACACAACCTGGTAGGCGCAGGACGGACGGGAGACGGATCGATGGATGCATCAAACCTGCTGAAACCATACCTGGAAGGAGGAGACATACGCTTCATCGGTTCGACCACCTACGAAGAATTCAACCGATATTTCGCACAAAGCAAAGGAATGCTCCGGCGATTCCAGCAGATCGACGTGGCAGAACCAAGTATCGACGAGACAATACATATTATAGAAGGACTGAAAGAGAAATACGAAGCATTTCATGGAGTGACCTACGAAAACGATGCCATCGCATACGCCGTGACCGCCAGCGCAAGGTATATCAGAGACCGCTTCTTGCCCGACAAGGCCATAGACCTGATAGACGAAGCGGGGGCTTATCGCCAGATCCATCCGACAGACGAAGAAAAACAGACTGTAGACAAGGTATTGGTGGCCGATGTGCTGGCACGTATCTGCAAAACGGACATTCCGGCCATGAAAGAAGACGACAACGAGACACTAGAAGACCTGTACGAACGAATCAGTGCAAAAATATACGGACAGGAGGAAGCCGTACGTCAGGTGGTGGAAGCCATACAAATGGCCAAAGCTGGACTGATGGACGAAAACAAACCGCTGGCGAGCCTGCTGTTTGTGGGGCCCACCGGAGTGGGAAAGACGGAAGTGGCCAACGTATTGGCCGCCGAACTGGGCATCGCCATGCAACGTTTCGACATGAGTGAGTATACGGAAAAACATACCATAGCCAAGCTCATCGGATCGCCTGCGGGCTATGTGGGCTATGAAGACGGCGGACTGCTGACAGACGCCATCCGCAAAACTCCCTACTGCGTATTACTGCTGGACGAGATAGAGAAAGCGCATTCTGATATATTCAACATCCTGCTGCAAGTGATGGATTATGCCGTGCTGACCGACAACAAAGGAAGGAAGGCCGACTGCCGACATGTGATACTGATCATGACGTCCAATGCCGGAGCACAGTTTGCCCACCAAGCAGCCATAGGATTCGGCGGAGGAAGCACACCGGGAGAAGCCATGCTGAAACAGGTGAAACGGACTTTCAAGCCTGAATTCATCAATCGCTTGTCTGCCACCGTAATATTCCACGACATGAATCAGGAAATGGCATCCCTCATTCTGAACAAAAAGCTGGACGAACTGGCAACCAAACTGGAGGCACGGAACATCGAGATAGAGCTGAGTGAGGAAGCCCGAAATCACCTGCTGAAACTGGGCTTTACCTCAACGTATGGCGCTAGAGAAATGGACCGCACAATAGCCTCGCAACTGAAACCGATGCTGATGCGCGAGATATTGTTCGGAAAACTGAAAAACGGCGGAAAAGCGAGGATACAAATAAAAAACGGACAACTGAGCCTGCAAACCATCATCCGGTAATTCTATCAAAACAGGGTGAGACTATGGTATTCCAATTAACTAAGAGACTGGCCTTTCCGGATCCCCATTACGGCGATCCGGACGGATTGCTGGCCGTGGGCGGCGATTTATCAGTGGATCGCCTCATCTTGGCTTATTCCAACGGAATCTTCCCTTGGTATGCTTTTCGCGAAAAGCAAATCCAATGGTGGTGTCCCCTACAGCGTTTCGTTATTTTTCCCGACGAAATCCACATCTCCCACTCCATGCGCACACTTATCAACAAAGGCCGCTACGGCCTAAGCTTCAATCAGGCCTTTCCCGAAGTAATAGGACAGTGTGGCAACCTACGCAAGGAGCAAGAAGGTGCATGGCTTGGCAAGGATATGACCCAAGCCTATACCCACTTGTACGAACAGGGCTTTGCCGCCAGTGTGGAGGTATGGGATGACCGGTGCCTGGTGGGAGGACTATACGGGGTAGCTTTAGGGAAATGCTTCTTTGGCGAAAGCATGTTCTCGCTGGTGCCCAACGCATCGAAATTGGCACTGATACACTTGGCACTCACCTTCAAGCAGCTGGGCGGCACCCTGATAGACTGCCAGTTCGAAACGCCCCACTTAAAGTCGATGGGCGGAAGATATATTGACTACGAAGAATACATGAAGCATGTGCAGCCACCCGGCGGGTTCTGAACACCCGACGGGCGTCTGCGCCCCCCTCATTCAGGCAGTTTCTTCAGCGTGAAGCAGTCGATGTCCGGAGCCCAGCAGAACGGACTTCCCATGCGTACCTTATTATATCCGGCCTTTAGACGCACCGGAACTGTGACCGAGGCCAGCTTCCGGCTTTCGTCTGCCGACAGCAAATCGAGAAGCACCCTTTTCTCGTTATTCACACACACCTCCAGTTTCCGGTCGGCTTTGGGCACATAGCAGATGGTCATCTCGTACGTGCCGCCCAGTTCGCTATATACTTCCTTCCACTCGGCAAAGTTTTCCTTCCGTCCTCCCAGATAACTGACAATCATGCCTCCCGAGGCTTCTTGCAACGGAGCATACAAAATGTTTTTAGGCGTCTTTCCCAAATCGTCGAAACAAGGCAAATAAGCCCATTCCGCCTCATAGGCTGTCGGTTCTAAACGCTTTTCAGACTCCATACGCAACATCAATACGCTATGTGGCGGCAGTTCATGCTTCAATGTCCCGTCCTTGACATCCGGCAAATTCTGCTGTTTCACCAAATCGCGCACCTTGACCTTGCCGCCCAATTCCAGTATATCCATAGGCACCGTAAAGGAGCAAACCGTGTCCGAAGGATTATACAAAGCCACCGCACGCACATTGCCCCGCTTCCTCTCTATATCCTTCACCAGCACATAGCCCTCGTTTTCATGCCAGGCCACGTATGCCTGCAATCCTAAAGGGTCTTGGTTCAAGGCTATCAGTTCCTTGTTTTTCAGCAACTTTAATGATGCCTCCGGAATGGTGGTCAGATCACATCCTATCAGCAAAGGCGAACTCATGATGCACCACAAGCCGAAATGCACCTCTTCCTCCTCAGGCTTCAGCCCGCGGCCTATCTCCAACATGTCCATGTCATTATAATGGCCCTCGCCGGCATAGGCGGACAGATACAAGTTCTTTCCGATGATGTATTTCACCGACTCCCACTCCGGACGGATATCCGCGCTGATGCGCCACGAACGTGCCAACTTCTTGGCCCATGTTCCCGGAAAGGCCCACCGACAGATGTTCAACGAAACATGGCCGCACCCCATCTCGTCTATCGCCCGGCGAATCTCGGTATATCGTTTCTCTTCCTCCAGGTTGAGTTCCTGACCGGCTCCACAATAATCAATCTTGATGAAATCAAATCCCCAGTCTTTGAAATACAACGTCACATCCTGATATTCATGTCCGTACAGGCCGGCTCCTACCCCGTTCACATCGTTGTCCCAAATGGATCCGCACGTATTGCTGCCCGCATCCGAATAAATACCGGCCTTCAGGCCCAAAGAATGGATATGGGCCGCCACTTCTTCCAGCCCCTTCGGAAAACGGTGGGGATGTGTGTGCATCACCCCCCTCTCATCACGCCAGCCGAAAAAACCATCGTCTATATTCACATAGCAATAGCCAGCCTCTTTCAATCCTTTCCGCACCATGGCGTCTGCCTGACTCTTGATCAACGTGTCATTGATGTGAACCCTGTAGGTATTCCAGGAACTCCATCCCATGACGGGTGTTTCGAACACAGAAGCAGTCTGGGCCGTTGCTACGGAGCACATACCTGCCCACGCCAAAGCCAATAACAATTTCCTCATACTTATCTATTTTTTGCTCATTAGAATTCTATTTGCTTCAAAGGTCGGAACAAAAATAATAAAAAAACACGTACGTACGTGTAGGCTCACACATACGTACGTGTTTTTCGACGCGTCAGAACGGACTTTTTGTGGGTTCAAATGAGGCTTCTACACCTGCTGAAAGAAAGCCATATAGCATACCTCATATATTGATTCGAGCAGATCAGATGTCTACCCGTTCTTGAGTTTTTCTGCCACCATAGGCTCCTGCTACACAACAGAGTATCGCTCCTGCCAATATAGCAAAGAAGGAAATCAGTGCAGAACGGGCAGCCGCGTCTGTAGCCTTGTCGGCGGCAACCAGTGCTTTATGTTTCACCTCGCGCCATTCCTGTGCAGCCTGTTGCAGATTCAACTCCAGTTGAGCTATCTGTTCCTTGGCCTCCTTGCGGGCATTATCCATAATCTCCATATATTGCTTTACCGCCTTGTCCGCTTCGGCTCTCGACATGTCCGTGTTGTTGGCGATGGCTTGTGCCAAATCATTCCGGTCGATGTTGCGACCCAATTGTTGCGTACGCTGTTGCAGGCGTTCCAAGAAACCGCTAATGGTTTGATCGGCCTCCTCCGGAGTGGCAACTAACTTCTTGACAGACCGGGTCAAATCCGCTCCCACCTCTTCCATCTGTTTTTGCAGATAGTCCGGCTGCAATTCCTTCACCTTGCTCTGTACAAGCACCTTACGGATATTCTGAGGTACATCTTCCATTTTCAGAGTGGCATTAAAGTCAACTTTACTGAAAAGGTCGTCTGCTTTCTCGGACAACGCGGACACACCGCCACTAACGGCATTTCCACCAGCCGACAAGACATGGCCGGTGACAGACGAAACCGCTCCAAGAGCATTCGCAGTGACCTTTGCCGCTCCGATGGTCAAAGCCGTTCCCAGCACCACGGCAACAATCAGCGTAGTGGCCCAGACCAAAAAGCCATGTATCATTCCATCTATGCCCGCCAATTTTCCTGCCACAAATCCACCGGCCGCCATGCCGACAACCAAAACAACCGCCGAACCTATGCCTACGGCCGTACCTATGCCCGAAACCGGATGGTCGGACAAAGGATCGAACATGAACAGTCCGATACTAGAATTGAGAATGGACAACAAGACAGATATTGCCAAAACGGTCATCACGCCGCCAAAAACACTGCCCCAGGACACTCTGCCCTTGAGCTCAGCCAAACTTAATTTTCTCATAATTGTCAGGTTTTTAAATTAAAACTACATTGATTCTTCAGAAAGAAACAGCACAGAAAGACATTTGTTTGATTACGAGGCTACACTAAAGAATATTTTTGATAAAAAAAGACATAAGAACGAATTGCGGCTATTCAAATAGATGTTAATTCCATTCTCCTTGTATGAACCATCCTTTTTATACGCTGTTCTTGAAATAAAAAAGAACCAAACAACAGATCAAACGATTGCATTATGAACAATATGATTTTTATAATATCACCGCCGGACATTCGTCCAACGTATGTAATCGGGCCCCTGTTGCTTGGACTATATAACCTAAATAATTTATTCCATTTATTGTATCACCATTTATTTTTTTAAGATTATGAAAAAATCAATTTTAGCTTCAGCTTTTATCATGGGAGCAATTTCCCTACACGCACAAAATGAGCGTACAGCCCTTGAGGGTACACGCCTGAGTGACAACTGGTCCATCGAATTCAAAGCCGGCGGTGTAACTCCTCTTACCCACAGCTCTTTCCTTAGAAACGCACGTCCGGCTTTCGGATTTGGAATAGGCAAGCAACTGACTCCCGTATTCGGACTGGGTGTTCAGGGCATGGGCTATGTAAACACCTCGTCAAGCAAGACTGCATTCGACGCTTCCGAAGTAAGCGTAATCGGTAAAGTCAACCTGATGAACCTTTTGGGTGGCTACACAGGCGAGCCACGCATTTTTGAAATAGAAGCACTGACGGGTATAGGCTGGCTGCATTATTATCAGAACGGCCCCGGCGACTCCAACTCCTGGTCTACCCGCCTGGGGATGAACCTGAACTTCAACCTGGGTGAAGAAAAAGCCTGGACACTGGGTATCAAACCAGCCGTGGTATACGACATGCAGGGAGATTTTAACCATTCCAAGAGCCGTTTCAACGCCAACAATGCTTCATTTGAGTTGACAGCCGGACTGACTTATCATTTCATGTGCAGCAACGGAACCCACCACTTCACCAAAGTAAAACCATACGACGCAATGGAAGTGGGCGCACTGAATGACGAAGTAAACAGCCTGAGAGAACAATTGGGAACCACAGAAAGCCAACTGAACCATGCCATGAAACAAGCCGATTATTATCAAAAAGAACTGGCCGAATGCCGCACACAGGCAGCCAACGTCGAGACCGTAGTCCAGACCAACCGGATTCCGGAATCCACCATCACCTTCCGTCAAGGAAAATCAGTGGTAGACGCTTCCCAACTTCCCAATGTGGAACGTGTAGCTGTATATATGAAAAAGCATGCCGAAACCAAAGTCATTATCAAAGGATACGCATCGCCCGAAGGCAATCTTGCATTCAATGAAAAACTGGCCGGCGCGCGTGCAGAAGCCGTAAAATCCATCCTTGTGAAGAAATACAAGATTGACACCAACCGGATCACTGCACAAGGACAAGGAGTAGGCGACATGTTCTCCGAACCAGACTGGAACAGAGTCAGCATTTGTACCATCGAACAAAGCGAATAGTCAATCGTGTTGGTGTATATCTTTTCCTCCCCCCCCCCCGGTGTGTGTGTGGGGGGGGGGGGGGGGGGCGGGGGGGGGGTGGGGGGGGCGGGGGGGGTGTGGGGGGGGGAGGGGCGGGGGGGGGGGG
>CAMWGU010000114.1 GCA_947173895.1 uncultured Bacteroides sp.
AAGTCTGGGCTTTGAACATAAAAAAAGAGGATATGCCAGTTTTGACACACCCTCTCCAAATATTTAGGAACAAAGTCTAGAATCCCCAAAGGAACAACCAAACTATCTTTATGCTCTTTTTTTATTCCAAAAATGGTAATTACTGAATATTTATATGGAGAAAAATACGTATTTCTAAGATATTATACCTTACTTTGCGGTATGAATATTAATCCCAATAAAAAATACGCGTAATGAAAAAGAAGTTTTTTTTAAGTTGCCTCTTGATCGTTATGGCATTGCTTCCGGCAGTTGCCCAAATTCAAGATCCGGTACAGTTCAAGACCGAGCTAAAGACAATTTCCGAAACGGAAATACAAATTGTATTTACTGGAACGATTGATACGGGATGGCATGTCTATTCCACAGATCTTCCTTCGGGCGGTCCTATTTCCGCCACTTTCAACACAGAGAAAATGGAAGGAGCAGAATTAGTGGGGAAACTCACTCCTCAAGGTAAGGAAATTGAAAGCTTTGACAAGGTATTCGAAATGAATTTACGTTACTTTGAGCACACTGCCACTTTCATCCAGAAACTAAAAGTCACCAGCGACACTTACCTGATAGAAGGTTACCTGGAATATGGAGCCTGCAACGATGAAAATTGCCTGCCTCCTACCGAAGTCCCCTTCTCTTTTTCCGGAAAAGGAAACACAGCTTCAAGTGTAACATCAGTTACAGAACCTGCAACCAAGACAGCTGACACAACCATTACTACAGATAGCGACCCAGCCACCACATTAACAAACGATGCTCCGGCAGTACAAAACTATTGGACTCCGGTCATACAAGAACTAAACGCATTTGGAGAAACAACCTCACAGCAAGACCGTTCATGGATTTATATTTTCTTTGCCGGATTTGTTGGAGGCCTGCTTGCCTTATTTACTCCATGCGTATGGCCCATTATCCCCATGACTGTCAGTTTCTTCTTGAAACGCAGTAAAGACAAGAGAAAAGGTATCCGCGATGCATGGACCTACGGTGCATCCATCATAGTGATCTATGTATTATTAGGACTTGCCATTACTTTGATATTTGGTGCCAGCGCCCTGAACGCGCTTTCCACAAATGCCATTTTCAATATCTTCTTCTGCCTGATGCTGATAGTATTTGCCGCGTCTTTTTTTGGCGCATTCGAACTGACACTTCCTTCCAAATGGAGCAATGCAGTAGACAGTAAGGCAGAACAAACCAGCGGTTTGCTAAGTATTTTCCTGATGGCATTCACTCTATCTTTAGTTTCATTCTCATGCACCGGACCAATTATCGGTTTCCTGTTGGTAGAAGTTTCTACCACGGGCAGTGTAGTCGCTCCTGCTATCGGTATGTTAGGATTTGCCATTGCATTGGCACTGCCATTCACCTTATTCGCCATGTTCCCTTCATGGCTGAAATCAATGCCCAAATCAGGCGGATGGATGAACGTGATTAAAGTGACATTAGGTTTCCTCGAACTTGCATTCGCTCTGAAATTCCTGTCAGTTGCCGACTTAGCATACGGATGGGGAATTTTAGACCGGGAAACATTCCTAGCTTTATGGATCGTAATCTTTGCCCTGTTAGGATTTTATTTGTTAGGCAAGATTAAATTTCCTCATGACGACGACGAGGACAGAGTAGGTGTAATCCGTTTCTTCATGGCTCTGATTTCACTGGCATTTGCCGTATACATGATACCGGGATTATGGGGAGCACCTTTAAAAGCGGTCAGCGCATTTGCTCCCCCGATGAACACACAGGATTTCAACTTATACACAAACGAAGTACATGCTCAATTCGATGATTACGATACCGGAATGGAATATGCCAAACGGACAGGCAAGCCAGTGATGCTCGATTTTACAGGTTACGGATGTGTAAACTGCCGGAAAATGGAGGCTTCCGTATGGACTGATCCGAAAGTAAACAAACTGATGACTGAAGATTATGTGTTGATTACTCTGTTTGTAGACAACAAGAATCCTCTTCCCGAACACCTCAAAGTAATAGAGAATGGGAAAGAACGCACACTGCGTACCATTGGCGATAAATGGAGCTACCTGCAACGTTCCAAATTTGGTGCAAACGCACAACCTTTCTATGTACTGATTGACAACGAGGGCAAACCGTTGAACAAATCATATTCATACGATGAGGACATCGATAAATACATCAATTTCCTCCAGACCGGATTACAAAACTATAAAAAATAAGGAAACACCCAAAAAGGCGGAAATGTGTCAAGACCCGACGAACCTATCAGGCCAGGCTACTATCTCAGGCATCATACAAAGTCTGAAAGCAACAATAGCAGTCCGATGATTCCCTACTTTTGTTTTGACACAGTCCGCCCCAAACTTTTGCAGGAATCTTTATAAACATCAATTACTATGATCGCTAAAACAGAAAGAGAGCAAATCATTGCCCTCATAAACCGCGAAGTGGTTCCGGCCATTGGATGCACAGAACCCATAGCGGTAGCTCTTTGTGTAGCCAAAGCTACCGAAACGTTAGGCAAGAAACCCCAAAAAATCAATGCATGGCTTAGTGCCAATATCCTTAAAAACGCCATGGGGGTAGGCATACCCGGAACAGGAATGATCGGTCTGCCTATTGCTATTGCCTTGGGTGCACTGATTGGAAAATCCGTATATCAGTTGGAAGTATTAAAAGATTGCACTCCAGAAGCCGTAGCAGAAGGAAAAAAACTGATAAGTTCACAGGCCATCTCTATCGGACTAAAAGAAAATATAGAAGAAAAACTATATATAGAAATTACCTGCGAAGCAGACAACGACAAGGCCACAGCCATCATAGCCTGTGGACATACTCATTTTGTATACATTGCACTGAACAACGAAGTGTTACTGAACGAACAGGCTGCGATTACCTACAACGAGACAACTAAAGAACCGGAATTAAACCTGCGGAAAGTGTATGACTTTGCCACAACCGCACCTTTGGACGAACTCCGCTTCATTCTTGAAGCCAAACGATTGAATAAAGATGCAGCCGAGCGTTCTTTTACTGGAAATTACGGCCACGAATTAGGAAAAATCTTAAAAAACAGCAACAGTGAAAAACAACTGATGGGAAGCAATACGTTTACCCACATTCTTTCATACACTTCGGCCGCCTGCGACGCACGCATGGCAGGAGCCATGATTCCTGTTATGAGTAATTCGGGAAGCGGAAACCAAGGAATCACAGCTACTCTGCCGGTAGTGGTCTATGCGGAAGACAACCATAAATCGGAAGAAGAACTAATCCGCGCACTGATACTCAGCCACCTCACTGTGATTTATATCAAACAAAGCCTGGGACGCCTGTCTGCATTATGTGGATGTGTAGTAGCAGCGACAGGTTCCAGCTGTGGCATTACCTATCTGATGGGCGGAACCTACGAACAAATCACATTTGCCGTACAAAACATGATAGCCAATCTGACAGGCATGATTTGCGACGGAGCCAAGCCTAGTTGCGCTTTAAAACTGAGTAGCGGTGTTTCCACTGCCGTACTTTCGGCCATATTGGCTATAGAGCACAAATGCGTATCATCTGTAGAGGGAATCATTGACAACGATGTAGACCGTAGCATCCGAAACTTGACCCGAATCGGTTCACAGGGCATGAATGAAACAGACAAACTAGTACTGGACATCATGACCCATAAACAATGCGACTGAAGAATCAGAGAAAGCATTACTGTAAACGATGGCATATTCTGCCATTATAAATTCCTCGAATAAGAAAGAACCATATCACCATTCCCCATTAGACAGAATCTGATATGGTCCTTTCTATTATTTCTTAAAACATCCTGACTCACAACTACTCCAAGCTTCCAGAATTAATATGTTTACTTATTCCAACAGCAATTCTTTATATTGAGCATGCCTGGTAAAGAACATTTTTGCATAAGAACAAATAGGACGTATTTTCATTTTCTTAACCAATGCATACCTTGCAGCAGCCTCGGTCAACGCTTGAGCAATTCCCCGTCCTTCCAAAGGAGAAGGAACTATGGTATGAAGGATTTCCAACACTCCATCTTTTTCTGCATATTGCAAATAAGCTACCTGACCTGATTCGAACACCTCAAAACGCTCTATTTTCTCATCATGTATAACTGTATATTCCATATCTATATTATTTTGATATATGACTATTGACATAATAACAATGGCAAAGCAAAATTGTTGTTGCCCATAACCAAAAACTTATTATCCAAGACTATCTTCCAAAAAGAAACGTTACAAATGACATTGCCGAAATAAGAAATGGCTATTCATATCATCCACGTTAATTTTAACACCTGACAATTTAGTCTTCCCAGCCCTGCATTTTGTATAGTTTCATCCATCTTGAAAACGGATATTTTTCTTACTTTTGCATCCGAAATGAAGACTTTAACAGATACACAATATATACGGCAACTGATTTCGGAGGGAGAACACTGCCATCAGGATTTCAAATTCGAGATTTCGGATGCACGAAAGATAGCACGCAGCCTTTCCGCATTTGCCAATACCGAGGGTGGCAGGCTACTGGTCGGAGTAAAAGACAATGGCAAGATAGCCGGCGTTCGCTCTGACGAAGAAATATATATGATAGAAGCAGCTGCAACCATGTATTGTCAGCCTAAGGTAGAACTGAAGACACAAACCTATCAAATAGAAGGAAAAACCGTATTGGAAGTATGTATTGGTATAGCAGCATCCAAACCTGTGTATGCGCTGGATGAAAACAACAAGCCATGGGCTTATATCCGCATTAAAGATGAAAACATACTGGCCACCCCCGTACATCTGAAAGTGTGGCAACACAACAAAAAAAACGAAGGAGCGCTTGTAGAATTTTCCGAACGAGAGCAACGGTTGCTGGAAACTTTAAAAGATAAAGAAAGTCTTTCATTAAACCAATGCTGCAAATTATGCCGGCTGAACCGTAAGGTTGCCAGCGAACTATTAGCAGACTTTATCCGTTTTGGCTTGGTAGAATCTGTTTTTTGTGGACACAAATTCTATTTCAAATTAAATACAGAATAATATAATGGATATACTGACCTCTTTGATTGGAAACATCAACGACATACTTTGGACCTATGTTCTGATCATCATGCTCCTTGGATGTGCCTTTTGGTTCACTTACAAAACCAAATTTGTACAATTCCGCATGATAGGCGAAATGATACGCCTCCTCGGAAATTCCACCGACAAAAGAAAAGGAAGAGAACACCACATCTCTTCGTTCCAAGCTTTTGCCGTCTCCATAGCCAGCCGCGTAGGCACCGGCAATCTGGCAGGAGTGGCCACCGCCATCACACTAGGCGGTCCAGGTGCAGTTTTTTGGATGTGGATCATCGCGCTGTTGGGAGCCAGCAGTGCCTTTGTCGAATCCACGTTGGCCCAATTATATAAGATACATGGCTATCATTCTTTCATCGGAGGACCGGCCTATTATATGAAGAAAGGATTAAAACAACCTTGGATGGGAATCCTATTCGCTTTTCTGCTTATTTTCACATTCGGATTCGCTTTCAATTCCGTACAGAGCAATACAATTTGCGCCGCTTTTGAGGAAGCATTCGATATATCTCCCTCACTAATGGGAACTATACTGACTTTACTTACTCTGATCATCATTTTCGGCGGCATACGACGCATCGCCAAAGTGAGTAGCATCATCGTACCCGTCATGGCATTAGGCTACATTTGCCTGGCCCTATTCATCGTGATTATCAACATCAACCATCTACCGGAAGTTATCGAGCTGATTATAGCAGATGCCTTTGGCTGGGAACAGGCTTTGGGCGGAGGAGCAGGCATGGCACTGATGCAAGGCATCAAACGCGGATTGTTCAGTAATGAAGCCGGCATGGGGTCGGCCCCCAACGTAGCAGCAAGTGCCGATGTCACCCATCCGGTAAAGCAAGGATTGATTCAATCATTGGGTGTTTTTACCGACACACTTGTCATTTGCACCTGCACAGCTTTCATCATTCTTTTTAGCGAACCGGCAACTACAGAGGGAACTAATGGTATCAAATTGACTCAAATGGCATTGAATAATGAGATAGGAAGCATCGGAACAATCTATGTAGCTGTGGCGATTTTATTTTTTGCTTACAGCAGCATTTTGGGAAACTATTATTATGGCGAAGCCAATATCCGCTATATCACCAGCCGAAAATGGGCTCTCTCCATCTATCGCCTTTCTGTAGGCGGAATGGTCATGTTCGGAGCACTGGCCAGCCTGGACATGGTATGGAATCTGGCCGATATGGCCATGGGATTCATGACCATCTGCAATCTGACAGCCATTTTCTTACTCAGCAAATATGCTTTCTGTCTGCTCGATGATTATCGGATGCAGAAACGAAACGGTATCAAAAATCCGGTTTTCAGCAAAGCAACGATGAAAGACATTGAAAACGATCTGGAGTGTTGGTAAAGTAATCTCATTATCCGGACAATAGCCAATATCATTTTTTATGCGAACTTCCTTTAAAGAAAAAACAGCTTTCTGTATTCCATCAATATAAAACCTCACAAATTTTATATACCTTTGCACACAGGAAAACCAAACAATAAGAAAACAATGAGCATATTTTCAAAGTTATTCGGTAAAAAACAAGCCGAAGAGGAAGAAACAAGCCGCGTGGGTGGCATGGAAGACTTCATGACACTAATCCGCGTGTATTATCAGTCAGCAATGGCCTGCAATATAGGTATTACCAATATCAACTTTCTGCCCGACATGGCAGTATTCAAGCGTACACTTAAAATTCCAACTCAAAACAACAAGTTGGGCATTGCCGAAAAATCACGCTGCAAAAAAATGCTGGTCGAGCTATATGGCCTGAGCGATGACTTTTTTAAAGAGATAGAGAGCTCAATCAAGAAAAACTGCAAAAACGTGAACGATGTGAAAACGTACTTGTTCATGTTCCAAGGATTCAGCAATGACTTGATGATGTTGATAGGAAATCTGATGCAATGGAAATTCCGCATGCCCAGCGTCATGAAGAAAATGCTGCGCAACATGACCGAAAAAACGATCCATGACATTATGACCAAGACCGATTGGAAAGATGAAAGTGTACACAAGACTTGTGTTGCCATCCGCAAATACAAACAAGCCTTGGGATATTCCGAGAGCTGGATAACCGAATATGTATATAATATTGTATTGTTGGCAAAAAAAGAACCGAAGCCGAAAGAATAAATACGCCTCATGCTACCGATGATTATACGACATATCCCCCAAGCCGACATTTTCATCGGTATCATATTGCCAAACGGGAAAGCATACACTGATGTCTTTCGTTCCCACTTTGTCAAGAAGAAACAACATTATGCATTAATGATATGATAGACTTTTCATTAAACATAGAAAAACATCCATTAGAGCCTTTCCTACCGGCTAATGCCCGCTTGCTGATGCTAGGCAGTTTCCCTCCACAAAAGAAACGATGGAGTATGAACTTCTTCTATCCTAACCTTCAAAATGACATGTGGCGCATCTTTGGAATTATTTTCTTTCAAAACAAAGACCATTTTTTAACTTCTGAGAAAAAAGCATTTGACAAAGAACGGATCATTGACTTTCTAAGCCAAAAGGGTATTGCACTATACGACACTGCTTCGGCCGTCCGTCGGCTGCAAGACAATGCATCGGACAAATTCCTAGAAGTTATAGAACAGACAGATATAAACCTTCTACTGAAACAAATCCCCCAATGCATGGCCATTGTGACTACAGGACAAAAGGCTACGGACATTATTCGTGAACAGATCACGGTGAGAGAACCGGCTGTAGGAACTTATGAAACTTTCGAATTCGAGGACCGGATTATGAGATTATACAGAATGCCATCGTCAAGCCGCGCCTACCCATTGGCTTTAGAAAAAAAATCAGCGACATATCATCTCATGTTCAGCGAGTTAGGTTTTGCAAGAAAATAACAGCGTATTTTTCTCACAAATAAGTTTGTATTTTCCAAATATTACACTACCTTTGCAATCGCAAACACGGGAGTAGCTCAGTTGGTAGAGCACCGGTCTCCAAAACCGGGTGTCGGGAGTTCGAGCCTCTCCTCCCGTGCAACAATAAGAAGCTGTAAGTCACAAAACTTACAGCTTCTTATCGTTTATCAGTTGAACGAAAAGAACCGCCCGATACTTGTTCACCACACAGGTCCGGCCTGTTCGCTGCAACAGGGCTCACCCGATAATCATTTGGGGTAACTATTTGTAGTTTTCTTTAAAGTGATTACTATTGTAATATGACAGAAG
>CAMWGU010000115.1 GCA_947173895.1 uncultured Bacteroides sp.
GTGCCAGCCCTAATTGCGTCTGCGCTCAAAAAGTTTTATCGGACAGCAATAATTAAAAACAGCCTTTTTGTACATACAATTTAAAAGAGCAAATATTAGCACCGATATAGAGATATACATGAAACGTGGGTCGGACATAAGAAAATCCAATATCTCTGACCCACGTTAAAATATAAAAAAGAAAAAGTGTTTCAAAATTCTAGTCATTACCCCCATCCTCTTCCACAGGAGGAAGATCTTCCATATCCTCACTTTTCAAAATACTCATTTTCCCTTCCGGAGTAATAGTGATAGAAAAAGGCACATACATGTCTGTCTGAGGAAATGTGACACTAGCAGCCAATACGATATTCTCTCCCGCCTGTGTCTTTTCTTCATCAAATACAATACCTTCTAAAACATAATGAGGGAAATTGGTTGGCTTTAAGAACTCGGAGAAACTGTATTTGGTAAAAATCTTAGAAAAGACACGATGTCCATTCTCGCGTGAGATACGCACAATTGCACGATTATCGGCAAAAAGTCCCATATCGCTCCTCACATTAGGCAAAGAATCACTAGGAGCACGCTCTATAAACAAATGATATTTTTTTCCATTACTGACTATCGATTCATCAACACGCGAGACTCGCATCCGTTGCACACCTGTCACACTGTCCACACTTTCTATCTGAAACATCAATTGTTCCACCTTATTGGCAGAAGTATTTTCCTTACCCCCGCAACCGCTCATTACAACCAGCGCAACAATAAATAAAAAATATACCTGCTTCATTCACTTCTTGATTTTAAAGTACAAAGTAACAAAAAATAGCGATCATTTACAAGAAAATACCTATAAAAAGCGAAAACCGGGCAATATCACATTGGCCGGCTTTCAGAGAAAACTAAAAACTAAACTAAATTATTTATAAGGTTAGACTAACTAAAACAGAAAAGGTTTAATTCTATTTGAAAAAAAATCTTGTATTCCCAAAAGCATTCTGCTACAATGCTTTCCAAAAGTCCAAAAAGCTCTTATAAAAACCATAACATACCAATTGGTCTTCTTCTGCCAATTCATAATCTTCTTCAGAATGATTATCCACCCGGTGTTCCACTATCGAAATACCCAAACCGTTAAACACCTTGCCACCTTTGACCAACGCAATGATCTTGATATTGAATTCCGCCTCCAATGACAAATCACTTACTTTATAACCTATAAAACAAGAAGGAAGTCTGAATTTCATCACATAATGATCTTCGTCAACCCGAAAAGATACCACATGGACATGCAAATCTAAGAAATGCGCCAAATTTCGTGCCGCCTCTTTTTCTGGTGTCAGAATACTGTCTAAATTGAAAGCCTCAAGCACACTTTTATGCACATCATCTACTGCACGGGCATAGATATGCTTCACTCCCCTGCTTTTCAACAAAGCTACCACACGCACGGAAGCGCCGAAATTCTCGCCAATAGCAACAATCACCACATCCACGTTTCTCAATGGCAGCACTCCAAGAGATTGCTCATCCGTAGCATCAATAATAAAGGAAGTGGCAATCTTATCTTTCAATACATCCACATGGTGTTCGTTCATATCCACCCCTATCACTTCGTGTCCCAACACTGAAAGTTCCTCGGCCAGCACACTTCCATAATTACCTAAACCTATAATAATATATTTCATAACTAATTGATTATGACGTTATCACTCGGATATTTATATCTCTTTATTTTCGCTTGTCGGACAAGGCCGGATATCAGTGTAAGCACCCCCACCCGTCCAATAAACATCAGCACAATGACAACCAGTTTACTGTCACTCCCCAAAGTAGGAGTCAGATCCAGACTCGACCCTACCGTACTCAGTGCCGAAACACATTCAAACACCAACGCCAACACCGAAACCTGAGGCTCCAAAATGCTCAAAACAAAAATCCCAATAAAAACGATGAGCAAATAAAGAATCAATGTGGCATTGGAACGCCTGATAGAATCATAAGACAATTCTCTACTGAAAATATTAACCTTGTCGGCACCTGTCAATACAGCACGTAAATTCAATATTACCATAGCAAACACATTCACTTTCACTCCACCGGCAGTAGACTGGGTACCTCCGCCTATCATCATCAGAACCACCATCAACAACAAGGTCTGCACACTAAAAGTAGTCATACCCACACTAGAGAAGCCGGCAGTACGAGGACAAACCGAATTAAAAAAGCCATGCACCCATTTCTCAAGCACCGTCAATCCGTCAAATGCATGATTCCATTCAAAAGCTACAATAGATACCGTCCCCACAACCAATAGAATAGTTGTCATAATCAATACAATACGAGTATTCAGATTATACAGATGTATTCTACGCATAATCTTTCTGTCTCTTTTAATGTAACGGTGGTACAAACATTTGCATTCGTACGAAACCGTCTCATACAAATTGACCAGAATCGGGAATCCGATACCCCCAAAAATAATCAAAAAAGAAAGGGTGATATACATCAAGTTATGATGGTGAAATACCTGTTCGTTACCCAAGTTGCCATACAAAGTAGAGAAACCGGCATTGCAAAAAGCTGAAATAGAATGAAAGGCCGAAAAAGCCAATTCCTCTTCAATATCAATCCCCATCGTACCATGAATACTCAAAAAAATAATACCCATACCGACAATCTCTATAGCCAACGTAAAAACCAATACATATAATAAAGTAGAGAATAACGAGCCAAGCGATTGCGAACTTACCATGTCGCGAATCACCAATTGATTGTAAAGTGATGTGTTTCCCATAAAAAACATAGCAAAGAAACTGGTCAATGTCATGACTCCCAAACCACCTATCTGTATTAATACGATAATGACAAACAATCCTATTGGAGTAAACGTAGAAGAGACATCAACCGAAACCAATCCTGTAACACAAGTGGCACTAGTAGCGGTAAACAAAGCATCAACAAAGGAAATGCCATGATAAGTAGCACGCGGAAGCATCAGCAACGCCGCACCTATCAAAATGACAATGAGAAAACTGAATGCAAAAATCAACGATGGATTGGTACGTCTGCCCAACAGCCGAACTACCCCATTGGATAATTGCAACAACGACAGCAAAGTGAGCAATACCACATGATACAAACGGCTGTGAAAAAAACACCAGAAATCATGAACACCTCCCTGCACTTCCGGTTCATAGAAAACAACCGGAATCAAAGTAAAATAAAGCATCAAGCTCAATATCCACGCCAAGCCTCTATATTTCCGCTTCGTATCCGAATAATTCAATAAAAAATGGAAAGATATGTCACCCAAAAAAACAATCCAAACCACACGATACAACCTGTTTATCACCTCCAGATCCTCCGAAGAAATAAGAAATCCGTGTTCACATACCAATGTCAAGATCAATATAACCGACATCACATAAGTCAGCCCGTCCATCCACTTCAACAACACTCCAATATACGGTCTTATCAACCTTTTACGATAAATGAATAGTTTATATAAAGGTTCCATATTGATAACAATCTTTCATTCACAGAAAACAAACTCAATCTCACATTACCTACATCTCTTCTTACAAACAAATAACTTCCCGTTTTTGCTTTGTAACACTCCATTTTTTCTTGCCACCAGACAAAAAAACAACCGAAAATTAGTAAAGAACATAATTTTTATCTAATTTTGGCCTCAAAACTATTAAATTGAAAGATTATGAGTCTCAAACAGAAACGTTTTATCTTACCAGAGAATGAAATTCCTCACTATTGGTACAACATACAGGCAGACATGAAAAACAAACCCATGCCTCCATTGAATCCTAAAACCAAAGAAGAACTGAAACCCGAAGATCTATACCCCATTTTCGCCAAAGAACTTTGCAAACAAGAATTAAACCAAACAGATACATGGATTGAAATACCCGAAGCTGTGCGCGAAATGTACAAATACTATCGCAGCACCCCGCTGGTACGCGCCTATGGACTGGAAAAAGCACTGGACACCCCCGCACACATCTATTTCAAGAACGAAAGCGTCAGCCCCATCGGTTCCCATAAACTGAACTCAGCCTTGGCCCAAGCCTATTATTGCAAAGAAGAAGGCATAACCAATGTCACAACAGAAACCGGTGCCGGCCAATGGGGTGCCGCCTTGTCGTATGCAGCCAAAGTATTCGGACTGGAAGCAGCTGTCTATCAAGTAAAAATCAGCTATAACCAAAAACCTTACCGCCGCAGCATCATGCAAACATTCGGAGCAACGGTCACCGCCTCCCCCTCCATGTCCACCCGCGCCGGAAAGGACATTATCACCCGCAATCCAAACTATCAAGGTTCGCTGGGAACAGCCATCTCTGAGGCCATCGAACTGGCTATGACCACCCCAAATTGTAAGTACACACTAGGATCCGTATTAAGCCACGTCACTTTGCATCAGACCGTAATCGGGCTGGAAGCCGAAAAACAAATGGCCATGGCAGGCGAATATCCCGACATGGTGATCGGATGCTTTGGTGGAGGGTCCAACTTTGGCGGAATCTGTTTCCCCTTCATGCGACATACCATCCTGGATGGAAAACAAACTCGCTATATCGCTGCCGAACCGGCCTCATGCCCGAAACTGACCCGAGGAAAATTCCAATACGATTTTGGCGATGAAGCCGGATATACTCCCTTATTGCCCATGTTCACCTTGGGACACAATTTCTCTCCCGCCAATATCCATGCAGGCGGACTTCGCTATCATGGTGCAGGAGTTATTGTATCCCAATTGCTGAAAGACAATTTGATGGAAGCTGTCGACATACAACAATTAGAATCATTCCAAGCCGGCTGTCTATTTGCACAAGCAGAAGGCATCATCCCCGCTCCCGAATCTTGCCACGCCATTGCTGCCGCCATACGCGAAGCAAACAAATGCAAGGAATCCGGAGAAGAAAAAGTCATTCTATTCAATCTCTCAGGCCACGGCCTGATCGACATGGCCTCCTACGACCAATATCTGGCAGGCAACTTGATGAACTATGAACTGAAAGACGAAGATATTCAAAAAAATTTGGATGAACTAAAAAACATATAATCCATCAGATTATTTCCCAAAGATTTTATCACTACAACTCATTCAATCCCTTCCGGGAGGGTTTCCTTCCAACTCCCGGAGCGATTGAATAAGTCATCATTATCTTGTCACTCCATTCCATCTGCATTTTTTTCAATAAAAAAACAAAAGGACAGCCACAGCTCTTCATTCAATGCAAACATCTGATAATCAACCGGATTACCCCGCATTTCAAGCACCACCACATCAATCTTCAGACAGGGCCGAATAAAAAAGTCCCCAAAAAAACGAGGGAAAAGTTTGCTAATTAAAAAAAAGTCACTACCTTTGCACCGTAATCAAAAAGAGAGATCTTTTAAAAAAGGATGGCCCGTTCGTCTATCGGTTAGGACGCAAGATTTTCATTCTTGAAAGGGGGGTTCGATTCCCCCACGGGCTACGAAATATAAAGGAGTTGTGCCAACTTTTACCACAGCTCCTTTATATTATTTTACCCCCTCCATACCTCGAATTTCACAACAATCCCCCCCTGCTTATTTAATTGTCACCAACCGATACACATTCCCCTTGGACGTATGCACCCGCTCGCCCAGCTGGGGCAAGATGAGCCGCCTTCATGCGCTCGACACGACAACACTTTACTTCCGAAGAAAACGGTTTTGAGCGTGGAGAACACATTCATGGGGTATGTTTTAAGAGTTAACGTTCTGCAAATATACAACATCAAAAAGCGTTTGTCAAGAGGGGGCCGGTCGGAAACGGGAAAATCACAGGCATGCTCATCGGAACAAGACATGCTTGTTCGCCGCACAAGCTTGGCTCGTTCACTGTACAAACCTTCTTGCCATTCCGCTACTTCAAAAAAAGAGCAAGAATATGAGGCAGACAGCGTTCCACAGCAAGAAGAGTTGTGTTCCGACAGTATATCTGAAACCGCACCTGTTCCGTTGGAAAAGGAACAAGAGGAATCGCCCAACACAATATCCCTCATACTGCGCCCCGTTCCCCGTGACATTCCCATGGGCGAAGCCGTCAGTCCAGCTTTGCTTTCCATGAAAACCGAATATGATTATTACCCGTTATCAACAACGGAAGTGAAAATAACCGTCACTAGTTATTCCCAACAAGAATATACATGTGGCAACGACTACAGCCTTGCTTATTACAATGACAACATGCAACAATGGGAAACATTGTCGGCCGACCCGGTTATTGAAGATGTTTTATGGATATTACAGCCTGAATACCCTTCGGGTGAACAGACAATCAAGCTCTATACTTCCGAGGTGCCCAATCGTGCGGGCAAATATCGCATCTACAAAGCATTCAACAGAAACACAAAAACGGCCTATGCAGAATTTGAGTTAGTAAATGAAGCCGGTGCAAAGCGGCTGAGGAGACAAATGGATGCCGCTTGGAATGGCGAGACAATTTCATCGCAGAATATTTACGGCTCTTCCATACGTGGCGATTCGATCTTTGTAGATTTGATTAATAATTCCATTCACTTTCAAAAGTTATTCAGAAAGGAGATGCTTAACTATTCTGCCATTAACTATGGAGCAGTCCGCACACCTTCCCCCTTTACCCAAAAAGCATATGCCGACACACTGCAAATAAGCATGAAAACCGAGAAGCCTGTTTACCCGGTTGGTACGGAAAGTGTAAATGTGATACTGGCCAACAGGAGCTTGAGCCAGCAAAACTTATACTTTGGCGAATATTGTTTCGTGGCACGTAAACAGGGGGAACAATGGATATTATTAAATGATATCAATACAGTAAATGCTGTAGGCATTTTATTGAAACCTGACGGTGATTACCGTTTCAAAGCCAGACTCTATCCATTATTCAATGAAAATACTTCCGGACAATACCGGGTGTACAAAGAAGTAGAGCTTGATGGAACAAATAAGAAGTGGTATATGGTAGCAGAATTCAAAATTGAATAATAACATGAAACCATCACTATTTATATTGTTTATACTTTGTTCCCACTTTTCCATTACTCTAAAAGGGCAAGAATATGAGACAGACAGCATTTCTTTACGCAAGAATACAGAAGCACATTTAGACAGCATCTGGCGTAAAAAGAACATTTGGAATCTTGGTGTGGCTAAAATAACGGGAGAACCGATTAAAGGTTTACCAGCTATAGAAGCTCCCAAATGGGCAAAATGGAATTATGATTTGGAAGAATATTTTGTTTCTCAAATGAAATACCCGGCACATTTGTTGAGAAAGAACCAAGCTGGATATTCTGTAGTTATGTTCTCCCTTGACACATTAGGTTTGCCACGCGCAATTAATATTTTAGCAACAAGCCATAAGGATTTTGGCAAAGAAGTTATTAGGCTTATCCGAGAACTTCCTCACTGTTTGCCGTGTCGGGATAGGAACGGCAAGCGGATAGAATGTCTTTACACAGTATATGTTCCATTCTTACCACAGGGGTATAGAGACAGAAGAATAACTGACAGCATAGCGGAAGAAGAGTTAAAGCATTGTTTTGTGGAATGGGAAGAACAAGCGAGCTTTCTGGACGGAGAACGAAGGTCGGCTCAAAACTATATTTACCGGAAACTCACATATGATGCCAGTTTGTTAGGAGAGCAGCAAAAAGCCAAAGGAGTGTACCAAATACATATTGATTCATACGGGGAGATAAAAGAAGCGAAAACGCTAAGAAGCTGCGGAATACCACAGTGGGATGAAGAAGTGACACAAATTATCAGAAACATGCCAAGATGGACACCTGCAATACACCACCGTGGAAAAGGTGAATATAAAGATGCTATTTGGACTATTCCCGTGATATTCGAAAATCCCCATTTCCCTCGCAACAATGTGCTTGAATAAAACAAAACACCCAATTTTACTTTGTCGGGTGTAAAATTGGGTACTAATCTTGTAAACTATTGATGATCAATATTTATTGCGGTGCGTACGGGACTCGAACCCGTGACCCCATGCGTGACAGGCATGT
>CAMWGU010000116.1 GCA_947173895.1 uncultured Bacteroides sp.
GCAAAGTTAATATTTTATTTCTTTTCTTAGCTGACACAGTTTAATTTACAGCCTCCTTTATTTTATTTGTTTATTTTGTTTCTTTATTTTGTGAAGAAGAAAGAAAATATGTTGTTATGCTCTATTTTTTTTATAGGATTTATTTTAATATTGATAGCAACTTTTCGAAATCCGGAATTACCCGATTATTATACTTATCTTAGTTTTAAATTAGCTTCTTTGAGTGAGGAATATTATGAGCGTTTTGAGCCGAGTATGTTTTTTATCCGTTCTTTTTCGGATTGGATAACCAGCAGTCATTATATGTTTTTTTTTATTTATGCTTTATTGGCTGTGATAATAAAATTGTATGCGTTAAATAGATTGACAAACCTGTTTTTCTTATCTTTATTATGCTATGTAGCAATGGATTTTCCTATACATGAAATGATTCAAATGCGTGCTGCTGTATCTATGGGAATTGCATTGTGGGCTTTTATCTTTATTTATAAAAGGCAATTAGGGGCTTATATTGCAACTACGTTGTTGGCCGTTTCTTTTCATTATTCTGCAATGCTGATATTTCCATTATATTTCTTGAATCCATATTCGATAAATAAGAAATTGCAGATTATACTATTAGCCGTTTCTTTCCTGATCGGAATAGCGGGCATAGGATGTACGTATTGGATACAGTTTATTTCTTTTGATTTTGTACAAAAATTGTTTCATGCATATCAATATCAGACTTTGATTGAAGACGAAGCTTTTAGTGTCTTCAGTATAACTGTTGTTGTACTGACTGTTGTACAGCTTTTTTTATTGCTTCATGCTGATAGGCTACAGATGTATAATAGGTATATCTATTTACTTCTGAAAGTTCAAAATTTAAGTATTATTTCTTTTTTCTTATTCAATGATATGCCTATTGTTGGCGGAAGAATAAGCGAATATTATAGAATTGCTTTTATTGTATCTGTTCCTCTTATTATTTATATCTGTAATAATAGAATTGTAGCAAGACTTATAGTTGTTGCCTTGTGCTGTATGTTTTATTTTCGTTTTTTTACTTTATACTATTTGTAATGTGTGTTGATATTCTTTTGGCTTCGTTTAATGGAGAACAATATATTGAAGCTCAGATTTTATCTATAATATCCCAGTCGTTTAAAGATTGGAATTTAATTATTCATGATGATGGAAGTGATGATAATACTATAGCCATTATTAAGAATATGATAAAAAAGGATAATCGGATAAAGTTGATAGAAGATGGTGTAAGATGTGGTACGGCAGCTGATAATTTTATGCACTTATTAAAATATTCAGTATCTCCTTATTGTATGTTTTGTGATCAAGATGATATTTGGTTTGATAATAAGATAGAGGTAATGCTAACAGCGATGAAAAAATATTCTGAAGATATTCCTTTGGTTGTTTATTCAAATTCTTATGTGTGGAATCCTAATTCCGGAATTACAGGAAAGGCAACTTGTACCTATCCTGAAAATGTGAGACAATTTTTATTCTTAAATTCAGGAATGCAAGGCTGTGTATCCATTTTCAATAGGAGAATGAAAGAACATTTGTTGGATTGGAAATATTCTTGTGTCATGCATGACCATTTGTTACATTTATTTGGATTGACATTAGGAAAAGTTGAATATTTAAATCTCCCTTTAATGTTGTATAGGCAGCACGATCATAATGTTACAGGATATACTGCTGTTACTAAGAATGATTTTAAGAGGATATTCTTTAATAGTACTTTGCCCGTAGTATGTAGAAAACATTATGATGTTATTGAGAATTTTTATGATACATATTTGCATAAGATTTCAAGTTCAGATGCAAAATTGATGAATGATTTTTTGTTATTTCCTTCAATGTCTAAGATAAGAATATTGTTGAAAGTCATATTTGATAGATTCCAGTTGTTTGATTCTACATTACGCTTGGTCTTGAAAATACTAATTCGATCATATATAAACTGATATGTTTGTAACAATTTTTACTCCAACTTATAATCGCGCTTATATTATAAGTCAGCTTTATGAAAGTATTTGTAATCAAAGTTTAAAGAATTTTGAATGGTTAATAGTTGATGATGGTAGTACTGATAATACAAGAGAATTGGTTTCTTCTTTCATAGAAGAGGGAACCATAAATATTCGGTATGTGTATCAGGAAAATGGTGGTAAGCAGCGTGCTATAAATAAGGGTGTACAGTTGGCTGTAGGAGAGCTGTTTTTTATTGTTGATAGTGATGACTACCTTACACCAGATGCGGTTTTGTCGATAGAAAATGCTTGGAACACATTGTCTGATAAAGCCCAGTATGCAGGTCTTTGTTTTCGTAAATTAAATTATAAAACTAATAGGGTATTAGGTGACCCTTTCCCACAATTAGAATTTGATGCCACATCTTTGGACTTGGCATATAATCATTTATTGAATATTGATAAAGCTGAGGTCTTTTGTACCACTGTTTTGAGACAATTCCCGTTTCCTGAAATTGAAGGTGAAAAATTCGTTCCCGAAGCTTTGGTGTGGTATAGAATTGCTGATAAAGGATTGAAGTTACATTGTATAGATCACAGCATTTATTGTTGTGAATATTTGCTAGATGGATATACCTGGAATTTTGCATCGAACTTAAAGCGTAATAATAAAGGTTTTTTTCTTTTCTATAAAGAATTGCTACATTATAAACAACCTCCTTTTTATCCAGATAAGATAAAAGCGTTTATCAGAATGATGCAATGCCTTTATTTTAGCTTGTTTCATTAAATAAATTTTATTATATGATACCTAAGGTCATTCATTATTGTTGGTTTGGAAGTAATTCTCTTCCGCCTTTAGCAGTGAAGTGTATAGAATCTTGGAAGAGGTATTTCCCTGATTATGAAATAAAGGAATGGAATGAAGAAAATTTTGACGTGAACATTATTCCATATACAAAAGAAGCATACAAAGCTAAGAAATATGCTTTTGTGAGCGACTATGCTCGTTTTTGGATTTTGTACCATTACGGTGGTCTATATTTTGATACTGATGTGGAAGTAATAAAACCAATGGACGCTATAATAGCAAAAGGGCCTTTTATGGGATGCGAAAAGGATGCGGATAATAAGGGAGCAACTGCATTAGCGGTCGCTTCCGGTCTAGAATTGGGTGTGAACCCTGGTTTAGGATTGGGTGTGAACCCCGGTATAGAAATATATAGTGAACTTCTGCAATTATATTCCGGATTGCATTTTGTGAAATTAGACGGGAGTTTTAATTTGAATACAGTAGTGGAATATACTACAGAGTTGCTTTGTAAGCATGGGCTGAGAAATACAAATGAAATACAAGAATGTGCAGGCATTTGGATTTATCCTCAAGAATATTTCTGTCCGATATCCGTAGATGATGGTAAGTTACGAATAACTCCTAATACTGTTTCTATTCATCATTATGCCCAATCTTGGCAGTCGCCTATTCGTAAATACGGACGTAAAATAGCATTGTGTATAGGAGGTAGCAGACTAAAAAGAATATTAAAGGCTATTTTTATACATGGAAACTAATATTATATGCGAATCCTTCAAGTAATTACCCTCTCCGAGTTGGGGGGAGCCCAGACCGTAGTTGTCAATTTGGCAAACAAACTTTCTGAAAATCACGAAGTGATAGTAGTTGCGGGCGAAGGGGATGGAAAAATGTGGCAAATGCTTCTTCCCGAAGTGAAGCAGGAACATTGTAGGCATCTGAAGCGCGCACTTTCCCCGGTGGATGACATGCTTACTCTTTTTTATTTTCGGAAACTTTACAGAAAGTATCATCCCGATATTATCCATCTTCATTCTTCCAAAGCCGGTATGTTGGGACGTATGGCTTTCCCGGCAAAAAAAACGGTGTACACAGTGCATGGATTTGACTCAATCCGACTGGCACATAGGAAGTTCTTGCCTGTAGAGCGTCTGATGCAATATGCCTGTAAGGCCATAGTGGGAGTGAGCCGCTATGATGCCAGAAACTTGAAAGCGGAAAAGATTACGCATCATGTCCATTGTGTGTATAATGGAATCTGTCCGGTAAAAACGGACGAAGACTTGTCTTTCCGATTGCCTAAACAATATGACAAGATTGTTCTTTGTATAGCCCGTTTGTCTCCCCCAAAAAATAGTAAACTTTTTATGGAGATTGCCGCTTTGCTGCCTGGTTATGCTTTTGTATGGATAGGAAACCAACAGAATGTAGAGGAGCATCCGAATAATGTCTATTTTCTAGGAAATATACCTGACGCAGGAAAGTATAACTCAATAGCCGATTTGTTTATTCTGACCAGTAACTATGAAGGGCTTCCGATGGTGATTTTGGAAGCGATGAGCATGGGAAAGCCTGTGGTAGCATCCGATGTGGGTGGAATCAGCGAGATCGTCATTGACGGGGAGAATGGATATATGGTGGAGAATACTCCGCATGCTTTTGCTGAAAAGATATCTTACATATTGGAAGATGAAAAAGTTTCACGTTTGTTTGCTGAAAAAGCCCAGTGCCACTTTGTAGAAAGACTTACTGTGGACAAGATGGTGGAGGGATATCTTGAAATATATGCTTCTTAGGTTGCTATTAAAAAAGCGAACCGATAATTTGCTTATCCCGATAAAAATACCCATCTTTGCCCTATACAGGACATATGTATGAAAACAAAGAATGAAATAATAACTGTTCTCCGTCATTTCAAACAAGAATCTGCTTGCAAATACGGAATTGAATCTTTAGGTATTTTTGGCTCATTTGCTAGGAACCAACAAGATGAGGCGAGTGATTTGGATGTCTTTGTTACTTTGCAAGATCCCGATTACTTCACATTAGAAAAAATAAAAGAAGAATTGGAGCAACTTTTTCATTTTAATATTGATGTCGTTCATCTCAGAGATTCATTACGGAATTCTTTTAAGCAAAATATTCTGAAAGATGCGATTTATATCTAAAAATATAGTGATAGAATATTTGGAACTGATGATTGAAAAGTCACAGTTGGTCATAACGCGTAACCAATCGATTGTGAATGTGAATGATTTTTTGTCATCGCCAGAAAGAATGGAAAAGTTTGATGCTGCCTGTATGCTTGTACAAGTCATAGGTGAAACAGCCAAAAAAGTGGACGACTGGACTTCTTCTCAATTGTTTAGCCATTATCCTCAAGTTTATTGGAGGGGCGTGTTTGGATGTAGGAATATAATATCGCATGAATATGGAAATGTGGACCCGCAACAGATTTTCAGTATTATCAAGAAGCATTTACCGGAATTGATAAATTGCGTGCTTCTCATTATTGAAGATTTAAAGAATGGGAAATACGATTCATTGTTTCAGACGAACTAAATGTTGACATCTAAGACGGTCTGTAAGTTCAGTAATCGGATGAAATATCCTAATAAAAACCAACCGATAATTTGCTAATTCAGAAAGAAATAGCCATATTTGCACGGCACGACATGATAAAGGGTTATGGCTGAATTGAGAGACAGATGTATTTGCTTTGACTGGGCAATAAAGATGTTGCTGAGGCAAAACAATTTCGGTGTGCTGGAAGGTTTCCTGACGGTTTTTCTGGACCAGAAAGTGACGATTGTAGAGATACTTGAAAGCGAGGGTGGCCAGGAAAGGGAAGACGACAAGTTCAACCGCGTAGATATAAAGGCGAAGAACAGCAAGGGCGAAATCATCATCGTTGAAATACAGAATATGAGGATACTTCACTATTTTGAACATATTCAGCGCGATGTGTGCAAGGCCGTAACCGAGCATATCAAGCCGGGTGACACCTATAAAGTTTATTCCATTAACATCCTGTATTTTGATTTGGGCATAGGCAGCGACTACCTGTATGTGGGGCAGAGCAATTTTGTGGGCGTGCATACCAACGACCAGCTGATAGTCAACGCGAAGGAAAAAGATGTCATTGTGCACAAGCGTCCTTCAGACATTTTCCCCACTTACTATCTGGTGCGTGTGAACAATTTCAACCAACACGCGGTCACTCCTTTGGAAGAATGGGTGGACTATCTGAAGAACGGCGTGATAAGGGAGGATACTTCTGCGCCCGGCTTGCAGGAAGCCCGTGAAAAGCTCCGCTATTATTCCATGAGCGATGTCGAACGCCATGCCTACGATGAGCATATCAATGCCGTCATGATACAGAACGACGTATTGGGAACGGCTAAACTGGAAGGCTTGATGGAAGGCCGTGCAGAGGGTCGTGCTGAAGGCATAGCACAAGGTCGTGCAGAGGGCCGTGCTGAAGGCATAACTAATGAAAAATATAACACGGCCCGTAAAATGCTTTCTTTGAATATCCCCATTGAAACCATCATGGAAGTTACAGGGCTTTCCGAGGATGAGATAAGGGAGGACGAAAGGCAGACAACGGAATAACTGCATCAATGAAAAGTATCATAGGTTTGCACAACATTTCCTTTATAAATAAAACCAAAAAGAATATTATGACCTAGCTAAAAATGATTATATTTGCCAATAATTAGGTTGAGAATATGCAAACATTCAGTGCACAGAATAAAAAAATCTGCTTTAGCGTTGTTGTCTAGCAATGGAGACATGTCCTCGTTTTGCTATGGTTCTCAAAACATACGTTTTCGTACCTCATCTAAATTAGAATGTTATACCTCTATAAAAGAATGGGATGATGGTTATATCGTGGTAATGGCGAAATACAAGGATATCGGCGAGATAGAAGATTATATAGACCTTGTACCTATTCTTCGAAATTTGTACATAAATCCTCATGAGTTCTTGAAATCAATTAAATCTGTGGAGATAAAATATGTTGAGTGATAAAGATATAAATGATATTATAGAATCTTCTGCCATGATTGTGTGTGGGTATGCTTTCATGCAAATGGAAGACGGGAATATTCGAATTGTTGGCCTGAAAAATCCGAATCATGCTTTAGTGATGCGCTCAAACGGTGAGATATTAGAAACCAATATGGATGACGTAGAGATAGAAATCGTCATGGAATATTGGCCTCGTAACCAAAAGTATATGAAGGAGGATAAGTATGCCGAAATATTATGATTTATCCATAAGCACTCAAAAAATGGGCTATTAACCGGATGCCATATATCATTGTCGCGACAAACAAAAAGCGAACCGATAATCTACTTATCCCGAAAGGAGTAGCCCTCCTAATCAAGAACCTTTCCAAGTCCTTTAATCAAAGGCAATCATAACATAAAAAACAATTCCTGAAAGAGATTTTATCAGCTTTCCCATTGCCGGTTCCAGCAAATGGGATAGCTTTTTTTGTCTTTATTTTTTTTAAACCCAAACAACATGAATCAACAGACTGACGTGTTCATTCCCGACGGGATGAACGCATTCCAGCGTAATGTCAAGCGGGTGGGAGACTGCTTGATAGCATTCGTTGCGCTTATCGTGTTCTCTCCCTTGTTCTTATTCTGCTATCTGGCGGTGAAGCGCGAGGATGGCGGTCCTGCCATTTTCAAGCAGGAGCGTATCGGTCGTTTCGGCCGTCCGTTTTTTATCTACAAGTTCCGTAGCATGAGGCTGGATGCGGAAAAGATGGGGCCGGCTTTGTATAAAGGTGTGGAAGATCCCCGGCTGACAAAGGTGGGCAAGTTCCTGCGTGAGCACCATCTGGACGAACTTCCCCAGTTGTGGAACGTGTTCATAGGCGACATGGCCTTCATCGGTCCGCGTCCCGAACGCAAGTTCTATATCGACCGGATCATGGAGCACGATCCGCGCTACCGTTTCCTCTATCAGATCCGTCCGGGAGTCACCTCGTATGCCACACTCTACAATGGCTATACGGATACGATGGAGAAGATGCTCCGCCGCCTGCGCTATGACTTGTTCTACCTGGAGCACCGCTCCTGGCTTTTCGATTTTAAGATTCTGGTAAAAACTTTCCTTAGCATTGCCTTTGGCAAAAAATTCTGATGATGCTTCCTTCTTTCCGTCTCTATCATTTCGCGGTGAAGCGTATGTGGAGAC
>CAMWGU010000117.1 GCA_947173895.1 uncultured Bacteroides sp.
GACCGCTCTACAATCCGAAATTCGATGTCTTCAAATTTTTGTCATGTACTTAAACTTCAAATATAAGATTTGTTTTTCGTTCCGCCAAATATATAGATGGTGAAATTGATAGGATCGTATGGTTCTTTTATTTAAAGTGCATAAAAATCATACAGACGCATGCAGAGTTTGTGGTAATACTCCCCTTTATAAATTAACTTGTTAACCAAATTATTGAAAGAAGCAAATAACTTTCTTTTTGGTAAATAACCGATCCTTTCCTATCTTTGTCACCAATAATATATCATAAAACTTGAATAGTTAATAAAAAAGTATCACACTTACATCGATGAATGGGCAAATTGTTGGCATAACTAAAAATAAAAAGAGATTTTTAAACTTGTTGTTGCTTGGAGACGAACAAGAAAGTATGATAGACCGATATTTGGAACGTGGCGATATGTTTGTACTCGAAGATAATGGAGTGAAAGCTGTTTGTGTAGTAACTCGCGAAAGTCGGGATGTTTGCGAATTGAAAAACCTAGCTGTTGCTCCGGAGGTGCAACGCCAAGGATATGGCAGGAAGCTGGTCAACTATCTGATAGGCCATTATTGGGGAAAATGTTCCCGGATAATTGTAGGAACGGGAGAAGTGCCTGATATTCTTGCTTTTTATGAGAGCCTTGGATTTGAATACTCCCACCGTGTGAGAGATTTTTTTACAGAGAACTATGATCATCCGATCGTTGATCATGGCGTTTTGCTAAAGGATATGGTGTACTTGAAACATGAAATGGACAGTGAAAAGGCTCAAGACTAAGGGCTAAAGTCAAGAAACAATTGTTTTTGTATGGTTAATCTCTTAAAAAGGTAACAATTTTGACATAATTCAACTTTTCTCTTCATCCTTTCATTAGTTGCTGAAACGCCCTGTTAATGCAGGATCCAGCAGTGAAAGAATATTTTGTACGGTCCTTTCATCCTCCTTTCAGCGTCCTTTCATTCGCAAAACCTGTGTGTACTCCTGATTTGGGTCGACTGCACATCAACAGAGGTGAAAGAACTGGAGAAACATGACTGAAAGGGCAATGAAGGAATGCTCTTTCAGCCTTAACAAGCTGACTTTTAGTATGTTTCTGCTAAAATGAAAGGGTGAATGGAAAAAGAGGAAAAAACGAGTTGATGAAGGGGCGATGTTATCCACCTTTACATAAGTCAGCTACACATATTTGTACATACAAGCCTATACGTACGTATCAGCTTACACATACGTATGTATAGGCTTACATATACGTATGTATCAGCCTACACATACGTACGTATATATGTTAATAGGAAGGCGCGCTCTAAAAGGAAGTTACAGTCAGCTGGGTAAATAAAGCATAAAAGAACCTTATCCACTCTCTATACTCTGAGTTTAATGATAAAGGCTCTTTTATAACTTGGATGAATGCTGAAGTTTGTTGGATTGCAATTGAGAGACTATTTCACTGATCAGCATTTAATCTTCAACTCATCCAAGATGGCACGCATCTTTTCGAATGTCGTAATGCGGGTCGGCACGAGTGGAAGGCGCAGTTTGTTTTCTATCAGACCCATCACGTTCAGCATGGCCTTTACACCGGCCGGGTTGCCATCAACAAACAGTAGGCTGAATAATTCCGTGAATTTATGATGGATAGTCAATGCATTGGCAAAATCGCCCTGTAGTGCCAGTCGGGTCATGCGGCTGAATTCTCGCGGAAACGCATTGCCAATTACTGAGATTACGCCTACGGCTCCCAAGGTGATCAAGGGAAATGTGATGCCGTCATCACCCGAAATGACATCAAAATTTACAGGCTTGTTCTTGATGATGTCATCCATTTGGGTGATATTGCCGGAGGCCTCTTTGATAGCAATTATATTTTTGAAGTCACGGGCCAGACGTAAGGTTGTCTCAGCAGTCATGTTCACACCAGTGCGCCCCGGTACATTGTAGAGAACTACCGGAAGGTCTGTCGCTTCGGCAACGGCTTTATAATGTTGGTAAATACCCTCTTGGGAGGGTTTGTTATAATAAGGTACAGCAACAAGCACAGCGTCAACTCCAGTCATATCGTCATTCTTCAGTGTCTCCACTACTGTGCGGGTACAATTGCTGCTGACGCCCAGCAGAATGGGAATACGTCCATTCACTCTTTCGACTATCAAACGTTTTATCTTGTCTTTTTCTTCTTTAGTCAGAGTCGGGGTTTCAGCAGTGGTTCCCAACACACACAAAAAGTCAGTTCCATTTTGAAGCTGGTAATCAACCAAGCGAAGTAATGCATCATAATCTACGCTGTCATCTTCTTTGAAAGGAGTAATTAACGCTACTCCCATGCCTTTTAATCTAGTCTGTATCATAAATGAATTATAAATTCTTATTTAATATTCCACAAAAGTACGAATATTTTCTATTTTAGCGATAAAAATAACACTCTTTTTACTTTATACTAGCTAAAAAGTCACTTAATCATTTGTAGAAACTCCTCTTCGTTAACCATGGGTACTCCCAGTTTTTGCGCTTTTTCCAGTTTGCTGGGACCCATATTGTCGCCTGCCAGGATAAAACTGGTTTTAGAGGAAATGCTTCCTACGTTCTTTCCGCCATGTTTCTCTATCAGGCCCTTATATTCGTCGCGCGAATGGTGGGCGAAAACGCCGCTGATCACGATGGACTTTCCGGCCAGTTTGTCTGTGTGATCCGAAGTGTCCTCTTCGTCCGCTTTCAGTTTTACACCTGCCATGCGTAGTCGTTCGATGATATCACGATTTTTCGGATTGGCGAAGTATAAGAGTATGCTTTGTGCTATTTTCTCTCCTATTTCATCCACATGTATCAGCTCGTTCAAACTGGCGTTGGCCAGGGCATCGATTGATTTAAAGGCTTTTGTCACTTTTTTGGCTACAGTCTCGCCTACAAAACGGATTCCTAAGGCGAAAAGCACTCTTTCAAATGGCACCTCTTTGGATTGTTCTATACCTTTTATTATGTTATCAGACGATTTCTCTCCCATTCGCTCTAGATTAATGATAGCCGAGGGAGTCAGAGAATACAAGTCGGCAATATCATGTATCAATCCTTCCTGATAAAATTGGTCGACAGTTTCAGGGCCTAGTCCATCGATATTCATAGCCTTGCGGCTAATAAAATGTTCTATCTTTCCTTTTATCTGGGGCGGGCATGCCATATCGTTCGTACAATAATGGGCTGCTTCACCTTCATAGCGTATCAGTTTGCTGCCACATTCGGGACAATGGGTGATAAATGTCACTTTATCGCCCATCAACATGTTGCGTGCGTCTTTTTCCACTCCCACAATTTTAGGAATAATTTCTCCGCCTTTCTCCACGTATACCATGTCGCCGATGTGCAGGTCCAGTCCTTCTATGATGTCAGCGTTATGAAGTGAGGCGCGTTTTACTACCGTTCCCGACAGTTGCACAGGGTCCAGATTGGCCACCGGTGTCACCGCTCCTGTCCGGCCCACTTGATAGGTCACCTTGTTCAGTCGGGTAAGTGCCTGTTCGGCTTGGAATTTATAAGCAATAGCCCAGCGGGGTGATTTGGCTGTGAAACCTAAATTACGTTGTTGTTTCAGCGAATTGACTTTTAGCACGATTCCATCTGTGGCAACCGGTAGGTTTTTGCGTTCTACGTCCCAATATTTAATGAAATCGAAGATTTCTTGCAATGTTTTACATTTGCGGGTCAGGTCAGAGATCTTGAATCCCCATTTCTCGGCTTCCTTTAAGTTCTCATAATGACCATCACATGGCAGATTGTCGCCAAGCAGATAATAAAGGTAGGCATCTAGCTGCCGCGAAGCTACCATGGCAGAGTTTTGTAGTTTTAATGTTCCCGAAGCGGCGTTACGCGGATTGGCAAACAAAGGTTCCTCGCGTGCTTCCCTCTCTTTGTTCAGTTTCTCGAAGACTACCCACGGCATTAAAATTTCGCCGCGGATTTCAAATTCCATGGGATAACCTTTTCCGGGCAACACTAAAGGTATGCTGCGGATGGTCTTTACATTATCTGTCACATCATCTCCCTGCACTCCGTCACCACGGGTTACAGCACGCACCAGTTTCCCATCTTCATAAGTTAACGAGATGGAAGTGCCGTCATATTTCATTTCACAACAGATTTCAAAGTCTTCGTTCAACGACTTTTTCACCCTGTCATAAAATTCAGTTACTTCCGCCTCCGAGTAGGTGTTGGCCAAAGAAAGCATAGGGTATCTGTGGGCTATTTGGGTAAAATTCCTGTTTATATCACTTCCCACACGCATGCTAGGTGAATTTTCATCCTTATGTTCGGGATGTTTTTCCTCCAGGTCTTGAAGTTCACGCATCAGTTTGTCGAATTCCTGATCGGTAATCTCAGGGACGTTCAATACATAATAGTTATAATTATGGCGATGAAGTTCCTCGCGTAATTGGTCAATTCTTTCTATTTCCGTCATATATAAAAAGTAGTTTTCCTGCAAAAATAGCTATTTTTAAAATGAAAACCCTTCCTATCAAAGAGGAATTTGCTACTTTTGCAAAAAATAACTGAATATGAGAATAGATATCATTACTGTCTTGCCCGAGATGCTGGATGGCTTCTTTAATTGCTCTATCATGAGTAGGGCACAAAAAAAAGGAATTGCAGAAATTCATATACATAATTTGCGCGATTATGCCTACGATCGCTATCGCAAAGTTGATGACTATCCCTTTGGTGGATTTGCTGGTATGGTGATGAAAATAGAGCCGATAGACCGATGTATATCTGCCCTGAAGGCAGAGCGTGATTATGATGAAGTTATATTTACGTCTCCTGATGGAGAACGTTTTGATCAGCCAATGGCTAATTCTCTCTCGCTTGCTCAGAACTTGATAATTTTGTGTGGACATTTTAAAGGTATAGACTATAGAATACGTGAACATTTCATTACGAAAGAAATCAGTATCGGTGACTATGTTTTGACAGGTGGAGAATTGGCTGCTGCTGTTATTGCCGATGCAGTGGTACGTATTATTCCTGGAGTTATTTCTGATGAACAGTCTGCTTTGTCTGATTCTTTCCAGGATAATCTGCTGGCTGCTCCTGTATATACCCGCCCAGCAGAATACAAGGGATGGCAAGTCCCTGAGGTATTACTTTCCGGGCACGAGGCAAAAGTCAAAGAATGGGAACTTCAGCAATCATTAGAACGGACACAACGGTTAAGACCTGATTTGCTGAAATAAAAATCCTATATAAAATTAAGAAGGGATAAAGATGAATTGCACATTCGGCTTTTATCCCTATTTTTATCTCTCCTTTAGTGTCTTGATCCCCGTCTTTCGCTATGTCATATCTTCCGTAACATTTATATAGGCCTGCCCCTGTCAGGATATTGACAAGAAATTTTAAATGCCTTCAAGTCTGCTTTTTCAAAAATAAACCAATTCATCGAAAAAATATAGTTGGATCTGTTATTCTGTGAGTTCGCAATAAATTGCAGATATAACTTGTTATCCTCATCTTATCATATAAAGTAAGAAAAAGAAAAGTTCCCCGTAAGTGATTTCTGTAAGTTAGGTTATCGCTTATGAGGAACTGTATCTAAAAAGATAAAATAATCAGACTTCTAATGCGCCTATAATTTCTTTGACAGATGAAAATCCATGACGCTCTAAATAGTTATTTATACCTTCTGAAACTTTGACAGTAATAGCTGGGTCTATAAAATTGGCTGTGCCTATCTGGATGGCACTGGCTCCTGCCAACAGAAATTCTACTGCATCTTTCCAATTCATGATACCTCCAAGCCCAATGACAGGAATATTTACCGCTTTTACTACTTGCCATACCATACGTAACGCAATAGGTTTCACAGCAGCTCCACTCATGCCACCGGTAATGGTGGATAATAGAGGACGGCGTTTTTCAGCATCAATGGCCATCCCCAATAGAGTATTGATCAGAGATACGCTATCTGCACCAGCCGCTTCGGCAGCACGTGCTATTTCTGTGATATCGGTTACATTGGGAGATAGTTTAACTATCAACGTTTTCTTATATACGTTACGTACAGCTTTTACAACTTCAGAGCATCCGCATGTGGAGACACCAAAAGCCATACCACCTTGTTTCACATTAGGACATGAGATGTTCAGTTCTATGGCAGGAATTTTATCCAGTTCATTAATGATTTCAGCGGTTTTCACATAATCTTCTATGGCAGATCCCGAGACATTGACAATCATGTTAGTATTGATGTCCTTGATCTGCGGATAGATATGTTCGACAAAGTAATCTACCCCTTTATTTTGCAATCCTACTGCATTAAGCATTCCCATAGGAGTTTCCGCCATACGCGGATAAGGGTTTCCTTCGCGGTGATGCAAAGTGGTTCCCTTTACAATGATGCCACCAATACTCTTGAGATCTACAAAGTCCTCAAACTCTTTTCCATATCCAAATGTACCCGATGCAGTCATAACCGGGTTACAAAGTTTCAAATTGCCGATATTTACGCTTAAATCTGCCATAATAGTTTCTTTATATTAAATACAGGACCTTCTTTACATACACATAAGTGACCTTCGTTTGTGTTTTCCACACAACATAGACAAGCACCTACGCCACATGCCATCATGTTTTCCAGCGATACTTCACAATTGATTTCATGTGCCTTGGCGTATCGGGCTACTGAAACCATCATGGGTTTCGGTCCGCAGGTATATATCATGTTAAACTGATTTGTATTCAAGATGCTGTGCTGTGTTACATAGCCTCTTTCGCCCATGCTTCCATCTTCTGTTGTTGTATATACATCACCCAGTTTTTCAAAATGTTCCAATTGTAGTAAGTCTTTGGATGAGCGTGCGCCCAGTAAGAAAGTGGGCTGGCATCCTCTTTTTACCAGTTCTGCTCCTAGCATCAACATAGGAGCAGTTCCCACACCGCCGCCAACCAGCAATGGTTTCATTGTGGCAATGCTTTGAGGTATTGTAAATCCATTGCCAAGGGGCATTACTACATTAATGACATCTCCTTGATTGACAGTAGCTAATTTGCGCGTACCGTCACCCACTAACTGTACAAGAAACCATACTTCATTATTTGCTTTGTCTACGTAATTGATAGAAATGGGACGACGGAGAAAAGTCGTATTAGAACCATCGATGCGTATCTCAGCAAACTGCCCTGGTAACATTTCAGGCAAGGGGTTGACATGAGTCAATTTTATCAGAACGTAATTGGCATGCAATTGAATGTTCTGTGTAACCACAAGATCTAAAATATATTTTTTCATGAAATAAAATTAGGTAAATTCGTTTTTCTATGCAAAGATACACGAATTTACCTAAATCTGATTCGGCGAATCGGCATTTTAGTGAATTCTCACTTCATTTTTCAGGTTTAAATGTCTCATAGGTGCCATTATCGAAAAAGAATCTTATTTCAGTGATTTTCTTGGCAGGTACTTCAATGTACTTAATCTCTTGACGTACAACTTCTTTAGTCGGATATGAAGCCTGTTTTTCTTCATTTCCCTTGTGATATTCCGGCAAGGCGGGATGATCGGTCGCAAATAATGAATTCTCGTCAAACAAAGACGAAGAAAAAGGGATAGTGTTGTTCGAATCTACGTCTGTTTCCATTTCTCCCTCACCATAAAGCAACCACTTCAGACTGATATAGTCGCATGCTTTATGTATCTTCATGACCACTTCCAGGCTGGGTTTATTTCTGCCATTGAGGATATGGGAAAGATTGGAATGTGAAATCCCTATTTTGTCTGCAAACTGAGCTGCAGTTATATCTTCTTTCTGGATTATTTGAGCAATTCTTTCTTTCATTTACAAAAGTATAATTCATTTTTTTTGTAGATACAAAAGTAATCAATATAATTCAGAGTTGCAAATTTACTATATAGAAATGTGTAATATAGAAATGTAAACAAAGGCCTCTTGTTAATATACAATGTAATACTTTACATACGTAAATAATATAACTATATACATATAT
>CAMWGU010000118.1 GCA_947173895.1 uncultured Bacteroides sp.
TCTTTCTTTCGTTTTTATTTAATTTTTCTGTCAATCTCTTAGTAAGAGATCGACAAATCAATGCTAAACAAACATAGAATCAAAGATTTACAAGGCTAAAGAGAGGCTTTAAAAAGAGAGTGAATGCAAGAATAAGAACACTTTTTTGGCTCTGTATCTTATTTTTTTTGTGAAAAATGTGCTAGTTATCAAAACTTTCCTTATTTTTGCACGAGAAATGTCGATCTCTTACTAAGAGACCGACATTTTTTTATCTATCAATAAGCATATAATCATTTGTATTTCAATAATTAGCACATCACTATCACCATACTGCGAACAAAGAGAAGATAAATAAAGAAAAACCGGGCGATAAAAAATATGTTTACTAGCAACGCTATAACTATTTCTAAACACATACGGTTCTCGCTACAAATTCAAACATAGAACCTGCTTATAAGCATTGTCATGTCTCTACTGCAAATGCAGCTCTGCAAACAACGGCTGCCACCTACAGGCAAGGTCTGCCGGAATACATTTGACGCCAATGGATCCGGATGACTAAAAAAAGAAAGAGTCGCATCAAGCTCGGAGCAATGATGCGACTCTTTCAAGTCTTGCAGTTACAATCAGTAACATCCCGACATCAATACTTTCCCCGCAGGTAAGAACGATGTCCGTAAATGGTAATCACCACAAAGCAGATGAACGGCAGGATGAATGAGACATTCACGGCAGGCATACTCCAAATGGTCTGCATATCAATGAGACTGGCCTGCAACGGAGGAAGAATGGAACCTCCCAGAATAGCCATAATCAGACCGGCCGCTCCAAACTTCGCATCGTCTCCCAAACCCGTAAGTGCTATGCCGTAGATAGTGGGAAACATCAATGACATGCAAGCGGAAACAGCCACCAGGCAGTACATTCCCCAAATGTTCTGGAAAAAGATGACACCGGCGGTGAAAACGCATCCTGCAATGGCCAGCATGGCCAGCAGCTTGCCCGGATTGAGGTAACGCAAAATGAAGGTACACACAAAACGGCTGATGCAGAAAATAACCATTGCAATGATATTATATTCTTGCGAAAGCACTTCGGCCGCTTTCTCTTCCATGCCTTGCGACATAAACAGGCGGGTGCCATATTGGATGATGAAAGTCCAGCACATGATTTGCGCACCTACGTAGAAGAACTGGGCCAGCACTCCCTCACGATAATGATGGATGGAGAAGATCCGCTTCAAAGTGGGCCCCAGATTGATTCCATGAGACTGATCGCCATTCTTAGGCATTTTGGTGAAACGAATCACCAGAAACATGATGAAGATGACAATACCGATGGTGAGATAGGGAGCAATCAATACAGACAAATCCGCATCCCTCACGGCAGCAAACTCCGTGGGATTCAGTTGGGCCCGTTCCGCCGTGTCCATCGGATTCAGTTTGGCCTGAATAAAGTTCATGGCTACATACATTCCCAGCAAGGACCCCATGGGATTGAACGACTGTGCCAGGTTCAGACGCCGGGTGGCGGTGGCTTCGGTGCCCATGGACAGGATATAAGGATTAGAACTGGTCTCAAGGAAAGAGAGCCCGCATGTCAAAATGAAATAAGCCAGCAAGAACGGATAGTAACTGCCCGTCATCTTGGCAGGGAAGAACAACAAGGCCCCTACAGCATAAAGGCCCAGTCCCAGCAGGATACCGGCCTTGTAGGAATATTTGCGGATAAACATAGCCGCCGGAAAAGCCATAGCGAAGTATCCACCATAAAAAGCAACCTGCACCAACGCACCGTCAGTGACGCTCATCCGAAAAATCTTTGAAAACGCTTTCACCATCGGATTGGTGATGTCATTGGCAAAGCCCCACAAAGCGAAGCAGAATGTCACTAATATGAAAGGCAGAACATAGCTGACCCCGTCTTTGTGCAGAATAGATTGGTTTGTATCTTTCATGATTCGACTTAAAGTATGTATTGAATGTGATTGAGCCATTCCGGGCGCGAGCGGAAAGCCGGGGCGCATGCCGCCGGCTCCCTTGCTCCGCCCGGAATGGCAGATTATATTCTCTCAGGCCCGGTTTATTTGTAGATAGGTCCGTAATTAGCGCAAGCTCTGTAGTCGGAACCTTCTTTATCCATTCCGAAAGCATTCCATGCGGCAGGACGGAAAATCTTGTTGTCGTCCACATTGTGCATACATACCGGAATACGGAGCATAGATGCCAAAGTGATCACATCCTGTCCGATATGGCCGTAGCTGATGGCGCCGTGGTTGGCTCCCCAGTTGTTCATGACTGAATATACATCGCGGAACGCAGGTTTGTCGCACAAGCGAGGCACAAACCAAGTGGTAGGCCAAGTGGGATCTGTACGCATATCCAGTGCCTTGTGGATTTCGGGATCGATATCTACCGTCCATCCTTCTGCCAACTGCAACACAGGGCCCAGGCCTTTTACCAGGTTAAGGCGCATCATGGTGACAGGCATGCCACCCTTGGTCAGGAAGTTGGAAGAGAAACCGCCTCCGCGGAAGTAGTCACGGTCTGCCGGATACCATGTAGTGGCCTTCAGACAAGCTTCTACGTCGGCTTCGGTCATTTCCCAATTAGGCTTCATGCACGGTTCGCCTGCCTCGTTGAGGCTTGCACCGGTAGCGTCCAGCGTAGTTGCTCCCGAATTGATAAGGTGGATGATACCGTCCTTAGCCATTCCGGTCAGTTCCTTGCCGGTAACACGTTTCACAGCCTCGGGACTCCAGTAAGTACGGATGTCGGAGAACATCTGTCCGCAGCCGCTCAGCAAGTGGCCGAACAACATGGCCACACCGTTGCAGGCATCGTTTTCGGTAGCCAGCACATAGGCCTCACGAATGCCGTTCCAGTCGAAAGTGGTGTTGAGCAACGCTTCGGTAAAGTCGCCGTTCGGCTTCCAGTCTGTCCACTGGCGTTGTCCTTGGAAACCGGCAGCAATGGCATTATGTCCGATAGCCTCTTCCTTGAATCCCAGTTCTTTCAGTTTCGGATTGCCCACCATCAGGTCGCGCATGATCAGGGTCATCTTCACAATGAATTCCCAGTCAGCGTCTTTCTGTTCGCGGGTCTTTTTCTTTTCGGGACGGTTCTTGAAATCCTCGCCTTCGTTTGCCTTGCAGTATTTCTCTGTCCATGCCATAGCTTTGGCATATTCTTCGTGGTCGTAGATGCCTTCTTCCATACGACGGAGGATTTCGGTCTCGTCTACACTCTCATTGCGTATGCCCAAGTATTCCTGGAAGAAATCTGGGTCGACGATAGAACCAGCAATACCCATGCAGACACTACCGAAAGACAGGTAGCTCTTGCCACGCATGTTGGCCACTGCCATGGCGGCACGGGCAAAGCGCAACAGTTTCTCGGCCACGTCGGCAGGGATGGTATTGTCGTCAAGATCCTGCACATCGTGTCCGTAAATGCCAAATGCAGGCAAACCTTTCTGCGCGTGTCCAGCCAATACGGCTGCCAGGTAAACGGCACCCGGACGTTCGGTTCCATTAAATCCCCAAACGGCTTTCGGCCAGTACGGATTCATGTCCATAGTTTCCGAACCATAGCACCAGCAGCTGGTTACGGTAATCGTAGCACCCACTCCTTCGCGTTCAAACTTCTCGGCACAAGCGGCGCTTTCGCCTACGCGACCGATGGTACTGTCGGCTATGACGCATTCCACAGGACTTCCGTCACCGTTCTTCAGGTTGGACGAAATCAGTTCGGCAACAGCTTTTGCCAAATTCATGGTCTTTTCTTCAAGACTTTCGCGGACACCGCCCTGGCGGCCGTCGATAGTGGGACGAATCCCGATTTTTGGATATTTTTTCATGATATAATAAGTATTTAGTTGTTATATTGAGTTTCGTAAATGCACTTCGGTGGGAAGATACGCTCTGATCTCCTTCCCTGTCAATACAAATTCGGCGGCCTTCCGCCCCATTTCCTCCCAGTCGATGCTCAACGACGTGACGCCTTGGTCTATCACTTCGTAAGCCGGAGTATCATTATAGGCTATCAGCCCGAAGTCTTTGCCGCATTTCAGCCCTTCTGCACGGCTTTGCTTGATGATGCGCACCACGTCTATCTGGCGGATGGCGATGTACACATGTTCGCGACAGATTTGTATGTCGTCCGTATTCTCCGTAATGTCTGAATGAATATGGTGCTCCTGACAGAAACGATTAAAGTATTCCTGACTGCTACGGGGATGCTTGCTTCCTTCGGGAAAAAGAAGTATCAACTTCCGGTATTTCTTCAAACGCCCTTCCAGCGCGCTTAGTGCCCGATAAAAAGATTCATCGAAATCCTGGCACACATAGGAATAATCTTTTTTGTCGAACTTGCCGAAGTCCAGCAGCAACAGCCTGGAGGCGTCTATCTTATAAAGGTAAGGAGACAGCCGCTCGTTGTCGAAATTCATCACAATATATTTGTTGTACCGGCCGGCCGATTCGCGCAAGATGGTATTGAACAGCCGTTCGTTGTACTGATGAAACAACAAATCCACTTTATAGCTGATGGAAAGCTTCTTGATAAAGCTATTATATAAAGAGTATTTAAAAGGCGAATATTCATCCAACAAAAGCAGCACATTGGTCAGCTTACCGGCAACGTAATAACCTTTTCCCGGAGTAGAGTCAATAATTCCTCGCTCTTTCAAGTCGATGAATGCCTTGAATACAGTATCGCGCGACACCTCATAGTCGCGGCTTAACCGGTTGATGGACGGCAACGCACAGCCCGATTTGTATTTGCCCATGGAAATCTCTTGACTGAGCAAGTCAGCCAGCTGTTTCACTTTAGTAGTCTGTTGTCCAAAAGTAACTTTCATGAGCTGTTTTTAATCGTTTTATACAGGCAGGTCAGACTATGCTGAACTGTCCTGCTGCAAAGGAACACAATTTATTCATAAACAGCAATATGAAAATGTATGTTTTATAACATGCAGGTAAAAAAACGGTTAATCCCTTTCATACGGTTGTCCAAGCCTTCTCTTCCGCATGATTAAGGTCTTTCATGCGGAAGGCAGGCTGTTCGTTCTTTTTTTTACTTTTTATGGCGTGGCCGGTCTGTTAAGTCACAATTTATATGTAAATTTGCAAGCAGTTAAACGAAGGACAAACTTTAAAATATAAGAATAAGAGTATGAGCAAGAAAGCCCTTTTAATGATTCTTGATGGTTGGGGTATCGGCGATCAAGGCAAAGACGATGTAATCTTTAACACTCCCACTCCCTACTGGGACTCTCTGTTGGCAAACTATCCGCATTCCGAATTGCAGGCCAGCGGCGAAAACGTGGGACTGCCCGACGGACAGATGGGAAACTCTGAAGTAGGCCATTTGAATATCGGTGCGGGCCGTATCGTTTATCAAGACCTAGTGAAGATCAACCGTGCCTGTGCCGACAACAGCATCTTGAAGAACCCCGAAATTGTTTCTGCTTTTTCATACGCAAAGGAAAACGGCAAGAATATCCATTTTATGGGATTGACTTCCAACGGCGGCGTACACAGTTCGTTCGACCACTTGTTCAAGCTTTGCGATATCGCGAAGGAATATGGCATTGAAAATACATTTATCCATTGCTTCATGGACGGCCGCGACACCGACCCGAAGAGCGGAAAGGGTTTTATCGAACAGCTGACCGCCCACTGCGCACAGTCGGCCGGCAAGATAGCCTCCATCGTAGGCCGTTTCTATGCCATGGACCGCGACAAACGCTGGGAACGGGTGAAAGAAGCATACGACCTGCTGGTGGAAGGCAAGGGCAAGCAGGCTGCTGACATGATGCAAGCCGTGCAGGAGTCATACGATGAAGGCGTGACAGACGAATTCATCAAGCCTATCAACAACTCGACCGTAGACGGCACCATCAAGGAAGGCGATGTGGTTATCTTCTTCAACTACCGCAACGACCGTGCCAAAGAGCTGACCATCGTACTGACACAGCAGGACATGCCGGAGCAGGGCATGCACACCATTCCGGGACTACAATACTATTGCATGACGCCATACGACGCATCGTTCAAGGGTGTCCACATCCTGTTCGACAAGGAGAATGTGCAAAATACGTTGGGCGAATACCTGTCGGCCAACGGCAAGACACAGCTGCACATTGCGGAAACAGAGAAGTATGCCCATGTGACTTTCTTCTTCAATGGCGGACGCGAAACTCCCTACGGTGCCGAAGAACGCATCCTGGTTCCGTCGCCCAAAGTGGCCACCTACGACTTGAAACCCGAGATGAGCGCCTACGAAGTGAAGGACAAACTAGTGGAAGCCATCCAATCTCAGAAGTTCGATTTCATTGTCGTAAACTATGCCAATGGCGACATGGTAGGACATACAGGCATCTACGAAGCGATAGAGAAAGCGGTAAAAGCCATCGACGAATGTGTGAAAGATACGGTAGAAGCGGCCAAGGCCAACGACTACGAAATAATTATCATTGCCGACCACGGTAACGCCGATCATGCGTTGAATGAAGACGGAACTCCCAACACGGCTCACTCGCTGAATCCTGTTCCGTTTGTATATGTGACAGAGAACAAGGACGCAAAAGTAGAGAATGGCGTATTGGCCGATGTAGCTCCTTCTATCCTTCACATCCTAGGAATGGCTCAGCCGGCCGAAATGACCGGACGGGATTTGATAAAGTGAGAATGAAGAATTAAATAATAAAAGCTGATGGATAGGGTTATCCATGCTAAATCTGTATGCGTTTGCTATTCGTATAGTAAACGCATACAAGTTTTTAACTAGTTCTCAACACGTATATATAACTTAGTAAGATGATTCAAATAGATGATGTAGTTGTTTCTCTCGATGTGATTCGCGAGAAATTCCTTTGCAATCTCGATGCATGCAAAGGCGAATGTTGTATAGAAGGAGATGCCGGTGCACCGGTAGAACCGGAAGAAGTGGAAAAATTGGAAGAAGTACTTCCGGTCGTCTGGGAGGACCTCTCGCCCGAAGCACGCGAGGTTATCAACAAGCAAGGAGTGGTCTATATCGACGAGGAAGGCGACCTAGTAACTTCCATTGTCAACCGGAAGGACTGCGTGTTTACCTGCTATGACGAAAAAGGACAGTGCTATTGTGCCATCGAGAAAGCTTTCCGGGCAGGCAAGACCGATTTTTACAAACCTGTTTCTTGCCACCTTTATCCTGTCCGCGTGGGCGACTATGGTCCCTATAAGGCCGTGAATTATCATCGTTGGGATGTTTGCAAAGCAGCGGTGCTGCTGGGCGAAAAGGAGAACCTGCCTGTCTATAAATTCCTGAAAGAGCCGTTGATACGCAAGTTTGGCCAAGCATGGTACAAGGAGCTGGAGACTGCGGCAGAAGAATTGAAAAACCGGGGAATGCTGTAAAAATATGTCAGCCTTGGGCCGGAAAAGATGAATCCTACATGAAGTGTTCTCGTTCCCAATAAGCAAAATCCTTCCGCTTTTTCTCGTGTATATCCGGCTAAAAGAACTATCTTTGTCCGTAGGTTG
>CAMWGU010000119.1 GCA_947173895.1 uncultured Bacteroides sp.
GAAAGAGCTCTTTGCGTACTTGGATGACGGTGAACTTCCGATAGACAATAATCTTGCCGAGCGGACCATTCGCAAGCTGACTACCCAACGCAACAATTCACTGCATTATGGCAGTGATGCCGGTGCTGAGATGGCAGCGACTTATCATAGTGTAATAGGAACGGTAAAGCTTCATGGCAGTTCTGTCTGGAACTTCATCGGAACTTTTTTCAAAAATATCTTTAACGGATGCCGGGATTATGTTAACATGGTTCCTGACAAAATCACTTTGGCTACAAGCCAATGTTAATTTCAAAACTAATTAATTAACAAAACTCGATTTAGGGCACTGAAAAGTGTCCTTTCAAAGGGGTATGCCCTAAATTGAGTGCTTACTACATTCCTAAAAAGAATGACTACTTTCGTGTCTCAATATATATAAATTATGAAAATCGTAATAACCTACGGCACTTACGACCTTCTTCATCAGGGACATATTAATTTGCTTCGTCGCGCAAAAGCGTTGGGTGACTATTTGATAGTAGGTGTCACTTCTGACAGCTTTGATCGTGAACGTGGAAAATTAAACGTGCGCAATAACGTGCTTGAGCGTGTGGAATCGGTTAAAGCTACTGGATTGGCTGACCGTATAGTGATAGAAGAATATGTAGGTCAGAAGATTGACGACATTCAAAAATATGAAGCAGATATTTTTGCTATCGGTTCCGATTGGGAAGGAAAGTTCGATTATCTGAAAGAATATTGTAAAGTGGTTTATCTGCCTCGTACCGAGGGCATATCAAGTACATTGCTACGTGACAGTACACAGCAAATCGTAAGATTGGGCATGGTAGGTACCGGGCGTATAACCCATCGTTTTATTAACGAAGCTTCCAATGTGAGCGGTCTGAAAATCACGTCATGTTATAATCCTAATGAAGCAGAGGCTGGTGCTTTTGCTTTACGGCATGGCTTAAATCCGTTTTCTGGCAAATTGGATTATTTCCTTGCCGATGTAGATGCCGTGTATGTTGCTTCACCTCATACATCACATTTCGATTATGTCAGACAATGCCTCAAATCCGGTCGACATGTACTTTGTGAAATACCTTTTGTGCTTGATGGAAGAGAAGCCCGCGAACTTTATGAGCTTGCGGCAGCATACGGGGTGGTATTACTTGAGGCTAGTAAAACTGCGTTTTGCCCTGCATGGACCCATTTGCTGACATTAGTAAAAAGCGGCGTGATTGGTAAAGTAGTAGACGTGAAATCTTCGTTATCAAAATTGTTACCAGAGACTGATCGCCGTGAATTTGATCCTATGCAAGCCGGCGGATCGGTTACCGAACTTGCTCCATTGTGTCTGATGTCTATTATCAAATTGCTTGGGACGGATTATTCTGAAGTATCTTTTTATTCTAAAATGGACAAAGGAGTGGATATTTTTACGAAAGCGAATATCATTTATGAAAATGCCACGGCTTCTATGACATTGGGGCTTGGTGTAAAAACAGAAGGCAATCTGGTAGTCTCCGGCACACGAGGCTATGTGTTAGTACCTTCTCCTTGGTGGCTTACCAATTATTTTGAAGTCTGTTATGAAGATCAAAACCAAAATAAAAAATATTTTTATACCTTCCAAGGTGATGGACTACGGTATGAAATTCGTGAGTTCTTGTCTATGATTTTTAACGACAGACCGAGTAGTTTTCTTCTGCGTGCGAAGGAGTCTGTGGCTATAGCTGATATTATCGGAAAATATCGGAGAGGATACCAAACAAAAATTCTAAAATAATGGAACAGGAAATAGTGAAACTTGTGCAAAGCGGAAAGGACGCTTTGGTGGTAGGCGGGAGTAATGGAGTAGGGTTGGCTGTAGCACATGTCCTGTCGCAATATTGCCATGTGGTGGTTATAGATAAAGTGGCTCCGGCTATACCGTTGCCCGGTTCAGATTTCATACAGTTTGATCTGACAGAACCGGATTTTTCATTGTTCGATGGTATTCGGCCGGTGGACAAATTGATTGTAACAGCAGGTTTTGGCCGTCTAGCCTTGTTTAAGGATTATAGTGAAAAACTGCTTGTCAACATGATGTCCGTTAATGCTACGGCAGTCATGCGCATTATCTGGCATTTTTATCCTCGATTGTTGTCGGCTGATAATTTTTATTGTTCGGTGATGGGAAGCATAGCCGGGTTCATGTCTTCTCCTTTCTTTGCTGTGTATGGAGCCAGTAAGGCTGCTTTGAAAATATTTATCGAAAGCCTGAATGTAGAATTGCTCAAAAGTGGGACGGACAACCGGATACTGAATGTGTCTCCTGGCTCATTGAAAGGAACGGCGTTTAATGGCCAAGACAATGATTTATCGCAAGTGATTCCGTTTGCTGAAGAACTTATAATACGTATGATGAAAAAAGAGGACTTGTTTATCCCGCAATATGAAGAGGTGTACAGACAAGTGTTGAAACGCTATGTTACTGATTTTCGTGCGGAAGGCATCCGCAGTTATGAGTATAAACAGAACTCTGGCAGATTGAAATAAAGTAGATTAATAATATATTCATTACAGTATTATATTATGACATTGAATAAAGAATTGGAATTAAAGGAGAAGTTTAATCCGGAAGGTAGCGACTTGCGGAAAGCTCAATACCGAATGTTGGATTTGTTGCTTTGGGTAGATGAAGTGTGTAAAAAGAACAGCATACCTTATTTTTTAGAGGGAGGAACTTTGTTGGGAGCCATACGGCATAAAGGGTTTATTCCTTGGGATGATGATGTGGACATAGCTGTTCCTTATTCATATTATGAAAAGTTGGAAGAAGCATTTGGAAAAGAAAAACATCCACAATTTGTATTACAATCCGAAAAAGCAGATCCTTATGCTTATAAGAAGTGGCTGGTTGTTCGCGATAGAAATAGCCGGTATATTCATTCTTTGGAACATTTTATCCGTCGTGAGTCCATCATGGAATATCGCGGATTGCAGGTGGATATATTCCCTTATGACAATAGGGTGAACAGGTTGGCCCAACGATTTGTATCGTATGATTTTCCGGGTGTTGTAATCAATAAATTGGGGACAGGTTATGTGGCCCGCCAAATGGCTTTGACATGTTTCCGTATTCAAAAAGGGGTGTCGAAGGCTTTCAGAATGTTCACCCCAAAATCTCACTGGTGGACTTATGGCTATGGTTGTGGTTTTCCTTGGCAATATAAGGAGGATTGGTTGTTCCCCTTGTCGGAAGTAACATTTGAAGGACATAATTTTCCTGCTCCTCATAATCCGGATGAATATTTAAAGGCGCATTATGGAAATTATATGGAACTTCCATCCACGGAAGAATTTAATCATCATCGTCTCTATGGTATTGAAATATGGTAGTATTTATTAGCGTTAAAAAAGAACTATGAAGCAATTGCCGATTATTTCGGTCGTGACCGTGTCCTACAACGCAGTCTCGACCATCGAACAGACCATCCTTTCGGTCGTCAACCAGACTTATCCCCGCATCGAATATATCATCATCGACGGGGGCAGCACGGACGGTACGGTGGAGGTCATCAAGAAGTATGCTGACCGGATCGCTTATTGGGTGAGCGAACCGGATAAGGGGATTTATGATGCGATGAATAAGGGAGGGAGGAAAGCTATCGGTGATTTTATTCAATTCCTTAATGCTGGAGATTGGCTGGAAAATGAACATATTATAGAAAAAATATTTAAAGATGGGGTTAAAGAAGCAGATGTCATTTATGGTGATATGATTGTTCGTCGCATGGATGGAGTATATTATGCTAAAGCTCAAGACTTATCGCGATTTAAGAATGATTTTCCGTTGTTTCATCCCTCTACATTTATAGCTAAATCTGTATTCATTAAACACTTGTTTGATGTGTCTTATAGAATCTCAGCTGATTTTAAACTATTACGTGATGTATATTACAAACAGGGAAAATTTGTATATTTTCCTGTCTCAATTACTAATTTTGATGGTATATACGGCCTTTCTTCATCGGGACATTCGATGGAAATGTTTAGGGAGCGAGGACGGATTTTGGGCGTAGATAAAACATTAATGTGGAAAATCACGTGTATAAATTATTATATACAATTAAATTTTAAATCAGCAATCAAGAAGATTTTGAAATTATGTGCTTATTCTTCTTATCAAAGACTAATGGAAAAGCGCATTCCAAGTTATTTAGAGAAATTGTCATGACACATTCTTTGTCCTTATCTACTAAAAGAAATGGTCAATATAAGGCTTTGGGTATATTGACATTTATAGTATATCCCATATTGTCACTTCCTTTTATATTAAGTGGCATATTACAAAGAGAAAAATGGGCTTATTTGTTAGGAGCCGTTTTTATGGGGTACATGGGTATGTTATATCCTCCTGCCGGAGACATGTATAGATATGCTGAAGACTTTAATTTATATAAAGAATTGGATTGGGACTCCTTTTGGATTTTTATGGCATTGAAGTTTGATTATTTTTTGCCATTACTTTCATGGATATTGGGAAAATGTGGTGCTTATCCGGAATCTACTCGTTTTTTGTTTGTTACATGTTCCTATTATTTATTATTTGATTTGTATCACGATGTAACATTGTCAAATAAAAGCATGACAAAACAGATTCGAGTCTATTCTCTCGTATTACTAGTTCCTTTAATTTTTTCAAGTTTCCTTTTTCGGATGGGATTGGCACAGACGGTTCTGGTGTATGGCATTTATTGGTATTTAATAAAAGGGAAAAGAAAAGGATTGTTTTATATTGTATTTTCTGCTTTTATTCATGTTAGCTATGTTCCTTTTGTCTTTATTGCGGTTTGTAGTAAATATAGGCTATTTAATTTTTCATCTAAAGTGTTTGGTTGTCTTTGTCTTCTTTTAGTTTTTGTTGAGTCATCATTGTTAGGAGTGACTCTTTTGCGTTCTCTTCCTTTCTCAGATTCATTGTTGTCTCATCTTGAAGAATATATAACAGGAAGTCAGTCTAAAGACATAAGTTCGCAATTTACAATAAAACAATTGATAGCGAAATATTTTTTTAATATCGTTTATTATATAACATTATATCAATACTATTTATTTTACAAATCCAATCCGCAATCACTGAAAATCAAACGGTTTGTGAATATCTTTATTATTATTATAATAATGAGTTCTTCAGTACCTATATTGCATGATCGTTTACTTAATGTTTTGAAGACATTTTTGATATTATCGTCACTGTATTTTATGAATAACACTGCTGGAATGCAGAGATTATTACGGATAGTTGTGTTTTTTACTATTATAAATATGTTATTTGCTTTTTGGCAAATGCGTTTCTTTTTGAAATTTAGTCGAATAGATGTCTTATTTACATCTTCTTCGGTACAATTGATGGATTTTCATTACACTGATGAATGGGTGTCTAAGAATATTAATGAAGAAGGGCATCTCATAGGCTGGTTAAAATTAGGATATAGACCTTTATGAAAAACAAGAATTTAAAAGTGGCTTTCTTTTTGCCTACCTTAAATATAGGAGGGATTGAACGTGTCTTTATTACTTATGCAAATTCGTTGAGCAAATTTTGTGATGTGGAATTTGCTTTATGTAAAAAAGAAGGCGTGTTATTAAAGGAATTATCATCAGATGTAAATGTATATAATTTCGGAAATGTAAGGTTGGCTAATTCATTTTATTATTTGAGGAAGTATTTGAAACAAAACACTCCTGACTGTGTAATAACTGGAGGTGATTATCCTAATATGGTTCTAATTTTGGCTTCTTTGATTTTAAAACATAGGCCTAAAATTATAATTTCTCAGCATAATTATTTTAATATTGAAGTTAAACATTTGGGATTATGGGCTAGGCTTTCAAAAATTTGGACTAGAATGGTTTATCCATATTCTCATAAGATAATAGCTGTATCCGATGGAATCTATAAGTATTTGACAGATGATTTAAAACAAAATCCTGCTAAGATTATTAAGATTCCTAATCCTATTAATGTAGAGGAAATTAATGAGAAATCAAAAGAGAAATGTGAATTTGATTTGCCAGATAAGTATATAGTTTTTATTGGAAGATTGGGAATTGTAAAAAATATATATATGTTGCTGGATTCATACGAGAAAGCAAGATTGAATGAATGTTATTTGGTAATTGTCGGGGATGGTTTTGATATGATTCCTCTACAGAAATATGCAATGAAATTATTAAAAAGTAAGTACATTATTTTTACGGGTGCTACTCATAATCCTTTGCCTGTTTTGAGAAATGCAAAATCTTTAGTTCTTCCTTCATTTTCAGAAGCTTTCCCTACCATTCTGTTGGAAGCAATATGTTTAGGGGTTCCTGTTGTAGCAACTCCTACTGAAGGAGCAAAAGAGATTTTAAATGATGTTCCTAATGCTTATATAAGTAATAGTTTTACTGATAGTGATGAATTTGCAAAACTATTGGAACAAGCTTATAGCCAATCTAAGATGGAATTATCCTCTTATTTAAAAGCTTATGATGAGAAAGTTGCATGTGCTTCTCTAATTAGTAGTTGCATATAATCTGTTACTGTTGGTATAGATTTCGGCTGGAATAAATAATTAAAAGATATGTTTTAGATATGAAAACTAAGATAGTTATATCTGCGGTAAATTTAGTGGAAGGTGGTCCATTGACAATTCTTCGCAGTTGTTTGAAAGCTTTAAGCGATTATTCTGTAAATAATAACATTGAGGTATTGGCTTTAGTTCATAAAAAGGATTTGTGCTCATTCCCCAATATTATATACATTGAGGTGCCTTGGGCAAAAAATAATTGGATCTGCCGTGTTTTTTGTGAGTATTTTTATTTTAAGAAAATCTCTAGAAAGATAAAACCGTATTTATGGCTTTCTTTACATGATATTTCTCCGAATGTAAAGGCCGTAAAAAGAGCTGTGTATTGTCATAATCCAACTCCTTTTTATACACCTAAAATATCTGATTTATGGTGTAATTATAAAGAATTCTTTTTTTCTTTATTCTATCGTTACTTATATCAAATAAATATTCATAGAAATGATTTTATTATAGTCCAACAAAATTGGTTGAGGGAAGCTTTTTCAAATATGTTTTCTTTGGATAAAAAGAAAATTATAGTAGCAATACCAGAATGTCAAAATTTACAAATAGAGAATAAGAAAGAAAGCACTTTAAAAGAAAAATATACATTTTTCTTTCCAGCTTATCCTCGTTCATTTAAGAATTTTGAGGTGATATGTAAAGCATGTAGAATTTTAGAAAAAGAAAATAACAAAATTGAATTTGATCCATTAATTATTATGGT
>CAMWGU010000120.1 GCA_947173895.1 uncultured Bacteroides sp.
CAATACTTTATGTATGAATTAGTTGGCTAATTTTATAATATTTACGGAATATCCTCGGCTAGGCTTGTATGATAAACAAGCCTAGCCGGTAATACCAATCACTCATCCGTTTTGTTACACGAACAAGCCCAGTTTGTCGTTATTCGTTTTTCATTGATTGGTCTATTACTTCAATTTTTTTTAGTATTAGTTCCAGGTCGGCTTTCAGTTTTTCCACTTTGCGGTTCATCTCTGTAACCAGGCTGCTTCCTTTTTTGGAGGAACTGGTAAGGAATCCCAGATTATTCTCGTATGTTTTGATTTCATTCTTCATGCTTTCGTAAGCGCGTACCAGTTTTTCGCGTTCCCGATAGAGGTTGCCTTCTTTGCTGATGGATGATTTGAAGTTGTTCAGCTTCTTTTGCGATGCCGAAAGATTCAATTTATCGAACAGCTTGTCTACAACAGTGTGATATTGTTTGTACAATTTATCTTTTTCCTTGAACGGCACATGACCTATGCTGTTCCATTCTTTCACCAGTTCCCGGATAGTTTGCTCGGTGTCCTCTTCCGGTATTTCTTGTGTGTTGATGGCGTGCAGTTTTTCGATGATGGCCTTTTTTCGGTTCATATTTTCCAGTTCGGCAGCCCGTTGTGAGGATGTTGCCTTGTTCTTTTGCTCAAAGAAGAAGTCGCATGCAGCTATAAAGCGTTTCCAAATGGCGTCCGAGTGTTTTCTAGGCACAGGTCCGATGGTTTTCCATTCTTTTTGCAGCTTGCTCAGTACCTCGCTTGTTGTTTTCCAGTCCGTACTGTCTTTCAGTGCTTCAGCCTTTTCGCATAGTTCGTTTTTCTTCTCCAGATTTTTGTTCATGTTTTCCTTGACCGACTTGGAGAATTCGGCTTTACGTTTGAAGAATTCATCGCAGGCTGCCCGGAAACGTTCGAATATTTTCACGTTCATTTTTTGAGGTGCATATCCGATTGTTTTCCATTTGGCTTGCAGAGCAATGATTTCCTGGGTTTTGTTTTCCCAGTCCTGGAATGTGGTGAGCGTGTCGTATTCCATGGCTTCGGCTATTTCGCAGATAACGGTTTTTTCGTCCAGATTGCGTTGCTCTCTTTCCTTCAAGGCTTCGAAGTGCTGTTGGTGCCGACGGTTGACGGTAGTAGAAGCTGTCTTGAAGCGTGCCCATATTTCTTCACGCAGTTCTTTGGCCACAGGGCCTGTGTTGCGGAATTCCTGGTGCAGCTTCTGTAGTTGGTGGAAAGCGGAAATTACGTCTTCTTCGGTTGCCAGTTTTTCGGCAGCTTCGCAAAGGTGGGTCTTGATTTCCAAATTCTTTTTGAAATCATATTCGCGGAATTCGTTGTTCAGCTTAATCAGGTCGTAGAACTTCTCTGCATAGAGCTGGTAGTTTTTCCACAATTCGTTCACTTTGGTTATAGGAATTTGCTTGATGTCGTTCCATTCCTGTTGCAGTTTCTTGAATTCACTGTATGCCTTGTTGGCATCTTCGGGAGATTCGGTCAGTTCTTTCAGCCGGTCGATAATGGCTAATTTTCTTGCCAGATTGTTTTCTTTTTCTTTTTCCTGCTCGGCCTGCATGGCGCTTCTTTTCTCTTTGATAGAACTCATGATGTCCTTAAAACGGCTTTCGGTGTCGTCCGGCTGAGGGGTAAATGCTTCGGGAGCGCCTCCTCCGTCAATAAATGCCTTGCGGGCGGCATCTTGTTCTGCCTTGTGCAGTTTGTAGAAGTTTTGTTTCAGTAGGTCCAACTCCTGTTTTTCCGCATTACAGGCGTCTCCGTTAATTTCTGTCAAACGTTCGATGACCTCTTCTTTTGTTTGTTTAGGTACATACGTAGCGTTGTTTTCTTCCGTGGTTGTGGAAGTTGATGCCAAAGTCTCAGGTGCTTGTCCCATCGTAGCTTCGGTTACAGGGCGGTTAGTTTCATTCGAGTCCATCGTATCGATTTTTAAAGTAAGCGTTCTTGTTATAGCAATAATTTACAAATTAACAGAAATAAATTAGAACTTCATACTCTTTTTCCCGTTTTTTTATAAAATTCTTTCGACTTAGGGGAAACTGGTATCTGTATTTTCTGTAATTTCCTGTCGTTGTATGCTCTTCCTGTCCGGATGTATTGTCAGGACAGCAGTACGGTTATTCCCATATAAAGCATCATGCCTATGATATCGTTAGTGATGGAAATAAATGGTCCGGTGGCAATGGCCGGGTCTATCTTTAGCTTTTCCAGTGTCATCGGAACCAGAGTGCCGAAGATGGAAGCGAACATGACCACGGCAAACAGACTGAGCGAAACCGAGTAGGTTACGGTGGCTTGGGCTCCGAACCGGATGAAATTATAGATGTATACGAGCATGGAGATGATGGTGGCGTTGATGGCGGCCACGACCGATTCTTTCATAATTTGTTTCCAGGTGTTCTGTGCGTCCAGCGAACTGTTGGCTAGGCCTTGCACCACAAGGGCCGAGGACTGTGTTCCCACGTTTCCGCCCGTTCCGCCGATAAGGGGGATGTAAAGGGCCATTTCGGGATGGGCGGCAAAGGTACTGTCAAAGTTTCCCAGAATCATGGAGTTTCCTATTCCGCCTATCATGCCGATAAGCAGCCAAGGAAGGCGTGCCGTGGTTTGCCGGAACACATTGTCGTCCGTCTCTACGTCCTGCGACAAACCCGAGGCCAGTTGATAGTCTCGTTCGGCCTGTTCGCGAACTTCGTCCATCACGTCGTCTACCGTGATGCGTCCCACCAGCCGTCCGATGCTGTCGACCACAGGGACGGCAACTAGGTCATATTTTTCAATGGTTTGCACCACCTCGTCTATCGGTGTGTCCACGTGGACGGATATTGGTTCCTTTCTCATCACGTGTTTCACTTTGGACACGGAGGGGCTGGTAATCATTTTTTTTAGCGGAAATACGCCGCGCAGGCGCTCGTCGTCATCTACTACATACACATAGTATATCTCGTCCATTTCTTCTGCCTGGATACGCATTTCCTTCAGGCATTCGGGCATACTCCAGTTTTCGTTCACCACTACCATTTCGGTACCCATCAGTCCGCCGGCGGTGTCTTCATCGTATTTCAGCAAGTCGACGATGTCGCCGGCTTGTTCTATGTCTTCGATGTGTGATAGGATTTCTTCCTGCTTGTCTTCGTCCATCTCGCGGATAATGTCTACGGCGTCGTCCGAGTCCATGTAGTCCACAAAGCGCTTGGCGATAGTTTCAGAGGGAAGGATTTCTAGAAATTCCTTACGGGCATCCTCGTCCATTTCGATGAGGACATCGGCTGCCGTCTCATTGTCCAGCAGCAGGTAGATGAACCGTGCTTCTTCCGCATCCAGTTCGTTGCACAGTTCGGCTATGTCGGCAGGATGCAGATCGGCGAGAAGTCCTTTCAGTTGCTCCGATTCTTTTTGTCCGATCAGCTGTTTTACTTTTTCTAATTCCTCTTTATTCATCCTACTCTTCCGTTTATATAATAAATATAATTAGGTATTCTTATTCTTTCTTGTCCGCTCCTTTGCGGGCGATGTCATTGCCGCAATCAATGTCCGCATGGCCTTTCAGCGCCTCTTCCACTCGGTTGGTCAGTTCTATGAACTCTTGTACGGACAACTGTTCCGGCCGTTTGTTGAATACCGGGTCGGCGCTCAATGTGTTTTCTTTGGCCAAAATGGATGAAATGGAGTTCCTCAGTGTTTTGCGTCGCTGGTTGAATGTGGTTTTTACGATGAGTTTGAACAGCTTTTCGTTACATCCCAGGTCGGTGGTCTCGTTGCGTGTCATGCGTATTACGGCGCTTTTCACTTTGGGAGGCGGATTGAAGACATGTTCGTGTACGGTGAACAGGTACTCCACCTTGTACCACGCTTGTATCAGGATGCTGAGAATGCCGTAGGTCTTGCTTCCGGGGCCGGCGGCTATTCGTTCGGCCACTTCCTTTTGTATCATTCCCGTGCAGCAGGGTATCAGGTCTTTGTAGTCCAGCATTTTGAAAAAAATCTGGCTGGAGATGTTGTATGGATAGTTGCCTGTCAGGACAAAGGGAGTCCCGTCGAACACTTTTTCGAGTTTCAGTTTCAGAAAGTCGTCCTCAATGATGTTTCCTTCCAGGGCAGGAAAGTTTTCGCGGAGATAGGCCACGGACTCATAGTCCAGTTCCACGACTTTCACCGGACGTTCTTTCTGCATCAGGAACTGAGTCAGTACGCCCATGCCCGGTCCTACTTCCAGTATCGGCAGGCCGGGGCATCCGTCTACAGTGTCGGCTATGTCCTGTGCGATACCGAGGTCTTTTAAAAAGTGTTGTCCTAGAAACTTTTTCGGTTTAACTAATCTCATTCCATTATTTTTCTATCGTTTATAAATGGGTTTATTTGCTAAGATAGTATCTTTGCATCGTGCAAAGGTAAACATTCTAAATTAATATACGTAGATTTTGGAACAAACTCGATTAAAAAAGATTGTAAATAAAGGTTTGCAGATCGCATTTCCGTTGTTTTTAGGCGCGGCGATACTGGTATGGATGTATCGCGGATTCAATTTTTCGCGGGTGTGGGAGGTATTGTCAGGAGGGATGAACTATGGCTGGATGGTGTTGTCGCTGGTGTTTGGCCTATTCGGCCATTTGTTTCGCGGATGGCGCTGGAAACTGACATTGGCCCCTTTGGGTGAGCATCCCAAGACGTCCGATTGCGTGTATGCCGTCTTTGTGGCCTATGCCGCCAATCTGGTGGTTCCCCGTGTAGGCGAGATTTCCCGTTGCGGGGTGCTGGCTAAATATGACGGTACGTCTTTCTCCAAATCGTTGGGCACGGTGGTAACCGAACGGTTGATCGACACGCTTTGTGTGGTGCTGATTACGGGGGTCACCCTGCTGGTGCAGGCCGGAGTGTTCGCTTCCTTCTTTAAGGAAACCGGTGCGGACACGGCTGTTTTGACGCGGACGTTCACTTCCGCTCATTTTTACATCATTGCGGTATGTGTGCTGGCCGTGGGGGGACTGGCTTTTTTTCTGATCCGCAATGTGGCGGTATTTGCCCGGGTGAGGGGAGTGCTTCATAATGTATGGGTGGGCGTCATGTCCTTGCGTCATGTCAGTCGCGTTCCGCTTTTCTTTTTTTACACGGTCGGCATCTGGGCGTGTTACTTTTTGCAGTTCTATGTGTCTTTTTTCTGTTTTGGCTTTTCCGAGAACCTGGGGATTATGGCAGGCTTGGTCATGTTTGTCGTGGGTAGCATTGCCGTTGTTGTCCCCACCCCCAACGGGGCAGGTCCGTGGCATTTTGCTGTCATCACGATGATGATGATCTATGGAGTAGGGAAAGAAGATGCGGGGATTTTTGCCTTGTTGGTGCATGGAATACAAACTTTTTTATTAATTTTGTTGGGAATATATGGATTAGCGGCTTTGCCGTTCACAAATAAAACAAAGAAATTATGAGTACAATTCTCTCTCTCGCTCCGCAGCATGTGTGGAAGCATTTCTATTCATTGACTCAGGTTCCCCGTCCTTCGGGTTACTTGAAGAAAGTCCAGGCTTTTTTGCTGGACTTTGGAAAAAGTGTAGGCGTGGAGTCATTCCAAGACGAAGCCGGCAACATCATTTATCGTAAACCAGCCACTCCAGGCATGGAAAACCGCAAGAAGGTGATTCTTCAAGCACACATGGACATGGTGCCTCAGAAGAACAGCGACACGGCGCACGATTTTGAAAATGATCCGATCGAAACATATATTGATGGCGACTGGGTAAGGGCCAAAGGTACTACGCTGGGTGCCGACAATGGTATGGGAGTGGCAGCCATCATGGCTATCATGGAAGACAAGACTCTGAAGCACGGCCCGTTGGAAGCGTTGATTACCGCCGACGAGGAAACCGGCATGTTTGGCGCGTTCGGCCTGAAGCCGGGCACGGTAGACGGTGATATCCTGCTGAATCTGGACTCGGAGGAAGAAGGTGAGTTATATATTGGCTGTGCGGGAGGTGAGGACCTGACAGCGGTGTTGGAATACAAGGAGGTGGAGACCGATTCGTCTGATGTGGCCTTGAAGGTAACTCTGAAAGGGTTGCGCGGCGGACACTCCGGATTGGAAATCAACGAAGGACGTGCCAATGCCAACAAGTTGATGGCGCGTTTCATGAATCAGGTGATAGCTTACGACGAGGCCTGCTTGGTATCTTGGCAAGGCGGCAACATGCGCAACGCCATTCCCCGCGAATGCGAAGTGGTGATTACGGTGCCTGCCGAAGAAGAGGCCGATGTGCTGGAGTATGTGAAGGAATGCGAGGCATTGTGGAACGAGGAATACCATGTGCACGAGACTCCCATCAGCTTCCGGGCCGAACGTGTGGAATTGCCTAAGATGATGGTTCCCGATGAAATCAGAGATAATCTGGTGGATGCCATCTATGCTTGTCAAAACGGGGTAATGCGCATGATTCCCACCATTCCCGACACGGTGGAGACCTCTTCCAATCTGGCCATCGTTTCCATTGGCGGCGGCAAGGCGGAAATCAAGATATTGTCTCGCAGCTCGCGCGACTCCATGAAGGATTACCTCAATACCGGTCTGGAAAGCTGCTTCAGCATGGCAGGCATGGAAGTGACCCGTTCGGGCGGTTATTCGGGATGGGAACCCAATGTGGATTCTCCCATCCTGAAAGCGATGAAGGAATCCTATCAGGCACAGTTCGGCAAGGAGCCTGCCGTGAAGGTAATTCATGCCGGCTTGGAATGTGGCATCATCGGTGCGGTAGTTCCGGGATTGGACATGATTTCGTTCGGTCCTACCCTGCGTTCCCCCCATTCACCGGACGAACGTTGCTATATCCCTTCTGTGGGTAAGTTCTACGACTTTGTAGTGGCTACGTTGGAGAACACGCCGGTAAAGGAATAATAGGCAACATCCCCAAAAGGGTGCATCAATACTAAAGAAGAGACAGGGCGTATCAAAATGAAGATTTGTATGTCCTGTCTTTTTTTGGGGGATATATCTTTCGGCCCGGCATTGTCCGAAGCCATCATTTTTTGCATAGTTGCCCCTTCACACAGGATACAGCATTGATGTGATTCTGCTTTTCCTTTCATCCTTTCATTATCTGCCGAAACGCCCTGCCGATGGGGATTCCGAGAGTGAGAGGATACTCCGCCGGGTCCTTTCA
>CAMWGU010000121.1 GCA_947173895.1 uncultured Bacteroides sp.
ATACTTGCCCTTTTCTGAACGGCGAATATCTCAGTGTGTCCGCTGAATAGTTACACACAACATAATGGGAAATGGCTTCTTCTTCATCATATTCTTGCAGAATCTGCAACAATTCCACTATCGGATAGTTTGCTTCATAATATTGCCCGTTGCAGGACAACAAGTAGCGATCCTCCTTAGTAGAAGTTGCCAATGGCTGAATTTCTATATTCTTAAAAACCTGCACTTACTCAACTTTTAAAATAGCACTATTAATATTCGTATTCACATTCTTCCAATCTCGAGAAGTCTTACGTCCGAAGTTAAAAGTATATGCTACCTTTACATACCCATTCTGCTGATAAAGGCGACTGTGTGAACGCTGTGACATGGAATACACATCCGTATCCAATCTGTATTTAAAATAAGCATGCCGAGTAAAAGGGCTGTTTGCACCGGCTTCCACCCTCCAGTTATTACGGCTCCAAGCCGCAGAAATGCGATAACTAGCCGGCTGGCGTGTATAACTTAAATCCATATCCAATATCTTGCTGGTTGTTTTGCCTGATATGGCAAAAGCGAAGTCTTTCCAAAAATAATTAGCCTGCAAACTGCCCGTCCAGTCATTTATAGAACGATGTATTCCACCGTAATAATTCATGTGAGTAAACTGCCCGTCTGCTTTCAAGCGTAAATGCCCTGTCACCTTCCATGAAAGAGACAGAACCGCATTAGCCGTATGGGAACAGGCATTATCCTTGTAACCGTAAACAAGCTTACCACCTTCCAACTGGTAGTCAGAGTAATAAAGACGGTTCTTATATAGATAAAAACCTATAACATTAGCATTAACCTTGCCCATCTGCAGACTGTAATTCAGTGTTCCCTGAAAGAAGGTCATATTCCTTAAATCAGGATTTCCACGTTTCACCTGCATGAAATCAACAGTCTGCTCCGCCTCATTCAGCACATTAATGTTCGGGAAAGCATTTGCTAACAGAATATTCGAGAAAAGTTGTTGGTTTTTAGCCAACTTGTAAATGATTCGCCCTTGCAAACGAGGACTATATTGTACCACCTTTTTGTCACCATGCAGCCGATAGTACATAGCCGAAAGTCCTGGCATCACCTGATAACTAAACTTATTACCCAAACTTTGGTTATATTCCACATAGAACAAACTTGTAGAGTTCCATAAATGCTGCCACAAGATCAAATCACCGGAATAATGTGAAGATGTATTCTGATAGAATGTCCGAAACTGGAAAGTAAGAGAATTATGGTGCTGCAAGGATACACCGTAATTCACTCCTACCATCATTTCATAAAAGTCTTCCTTCGTATAATTAGCACTTTCATAACTGTCTTCCTTATAATTTCGGGTATACTTATTTTTGGAATAAGATCCTCTCAATGTCGTTTCAATGTACTGCTTGTTCTTCAACTGGAAGTTCCCGTAGAGTTCCAATGAGGGCATAATGCCAGATGCAGCAGAACGGGTCAAGCTGTTCTGGCTCATGGAATAATGCCCCTTATAATCCATGATTCCCGAAGAGAAATTATCAGGCGATTCGTTATGCACCAAAGTAAACTTGCCTGAAAGAGTCCTTTTTTTCGTACGGTTCAGAATATTCAACTGTCCGTATTGCTGATTCCTTTTCACTTTTCCTTCCAGCGTATTATATACTCTTTCAACTTGGTAGTCAGGGAAAAAGAAATGTTCGTCGCTACTCCTTTTCCGACCTGAATAGTCCACCATCTCATACCCCCCAAACAGAGTGTAAGCAGTATTTCCATGCGACAGTTTGGTAGCTACATTGTAATCCCCATTCAAATAGCCTATGTATTGACTACCATCCAATGATATATATCCGCCTGAACGGTATTGCCTGGTCACATAATTTATAGCCGCAATATCTGTGGCATATTTCCCAGTTGGTGCATCATAGTATTCTATTTTCTCAACATCTTTAGGACGTAGATTCTGTATTTCTCTATAGTCAGCTTTCCGCCCATCTATATACAATGTCACATCTCCGCCAAAGGTAGTTACTTTCTTAGTCTGCACATCGACATCTATATTGGGAATCATCAGATTGTTGAGCAAGTCATACCCTGTACCTGCATGTTTCACCTGCTGCTTGTCTGGAATAACCTGTACATGATCTGACTTCCGGACAAATAATTGCCCTTTCACTTCTATTTCATTAAGCAATATATTATTTTCCTTCAAAATAAGAGTTCCCAAATCCAACTTTCTATCACGCAAACTAAAATTTACTTTACTGGGAATATAGCCAATAGAACTAATATATAATAAGTAATCCCCCTTATCAGCCATCTTTATACAGAAAAGGCCTGTACTATCTGTTGTACTACCTTTTACAAAGGAAGAATCCTGTTTTGTAACCCGCAAAGTAGCAAAGGGGATACTCTTTTGTTGACTATCCAATACTGTTCCCGTTATTTCATATTGAGCAGTTACTGACTGTGACAGTATGAAGAAATATAAAAGTGATAAAACGAATCTCATTTTATTAGTTTATTAGTAATCCAACAATAATTTTGGCCATTCCACACAAACAAATAGAATTTAAACACATAATAAGAATTCAACTGTTTTATTCTATAACTGCCGATGAAAGGGTGCTACAAATTTAGTCCATTTAATTAAATAGTTATTTCTTTTCCTAAAAATATATTTTAAATAATCTATTGTTTACAAAAGAGGGTGTGCATAAAAACATAGAATACACACCCTCAAAATAATGTTTTTAGCCATAATAAGTCATGCCACCATGACAAGAACATTCAACATAACGACTTCCACCATCACAAGTACATGAATCAAAAAGGCTACCGTTATTACAAGTACATGCATCAAGACTGTTTCCCATTAATTCCATAAGTCCATTTGGAACTAATGGATCTGTTTCTAAACGCATCTCTAATTTTTGTAGATACATCTCATCAAACAAATTATTGTTTAATGAAACAAGCTGAATCTGTTTCTTTTCCATCTTCATTTAATTTTGATTTAATATATGCATTATATGCCTGGTTTACAGACACAGGAAAAACATCAGGAAAATGTTTGCAAATTTGTGAAGAATCATCCTTGATCCTCATATAGCGAGCCAAACATCTGCCTCCACACAACAAAGCAAATTTACAGGTTTGACATAGAAGCTGTTCACATACATTTTTTATATACAAAGGAACAGTGTAGCTACTACTGATATTATATATAGAAGAATACGGCTCATAATCTATCTTTTAACCCACGTGAAACCACCCCATGACATACTTGTTTCCTTGTCTCACCGTTATCAAGTAATCTCCGGTAGGAAGTAAATCAACAGGAATAGCATACTCCATATCCACCGTCACATGGTGTAAGTCCACATATACTTGTCCACCATCCACACTTGTTATGGCTATGGAAACATTTTCCAATACCTCACTAGTAAGAATAAACAAGGTGCTTCCTTCCTTTATTAAAGTAGGGCACGAAGATAAAGAACGCACACCAAGTTCCTCTTCCCAATTCTTATTCACCGGTATATCTTCCGCATAAACCATTGCACTAAACGAGGCCAATATAAGGCTACATAAACCCACTATAAATCTTTTCACTTCCATCATTGTATTCTATTTTAATTTGATGATGCAAATCTAGAGAAAAAGATTCAGAAAGGTTCAATAAATGATTTGACAAGTATTTGACAAGTATCTAAGCACCTATAAATCAAGTATCAATTTATCCAAATCATCCCCCGTCCCATCCTTGCCAGTCATCTTTTTATAGAGCCGTTTACGGGTTTGAGTAATGGAAGAAGGAGTACAAATCAAGATACGGGTCATGCTCATACAGTTTAAAGACAATTTTATGAGATAGCATATATGCAACTCCCTTTGCGACAATTTGGGGCAAAGTTCATACAAACGATCGGTGAACCGGGGATAGGCAACATTAATGGCAGCGCAAAGCGCATCCCAATTCTCATCCTCTACTTTCAGGTCGCCATGCTCTGCCTGATGAAAAAATGCATAAATATCGGACTGGCGAAAAGCATCCTCTAACAACTCACTGTTAGAAAGCAAAGTCACACTTTGATGTTTAGATGCCTCCAACACTTTTCGCTGAGAAAGCAACAATTCCTGCCGGAGCGTATCACTTTGTTTTCCGGCTTCCAACAATTGTTTTTCCACTTCCTGCAATTTCAACTCATTATCATGAATATATGCCAGGCTCTTTTTGTATTGTTCTTCTTGTATCAACCGCAAGCGCTTTTCCTGTTCGATGACCCGTTGATTCTTTACATGAATATGCTGAATGACAATCACTACCAAAGTAACAGAAACTATAAAAATGAATACAAGCAGATAGATTCTAGCTAAATAACGTTCGTTCTCTAAAGCCAACCGATAATTCTTCTGTTCTTCATGCTGAAAGTTATAAAGCAGGTGAAGTTTTTCTACCACATCAGTCTGGGTAATCGTATTTATAGAATCCTGCAATAACCGATGTTGATCATCATAGGCCAATGACAAATCCTCGTTTCCCTGCGCCTTCTCCAATTCAGCCAAATAATAATTGGCGTAACACCGTTTATGAAGATTGCCATATTTTAACACATCTCCCCAATAATAACGAGCAGAATCCACTTGTCCTTCATCTTTATATATACATCCCAAGCACAACAATACATTACCCGATTTCCTTCTCGCAGGCAATACATCCAATAAAACTTGCTTCGCCAATTCCACTTGACCCTCATTATAGTAAAAGCATCCCAGTTCCCCGGCTATGCCGGCAGCCAGTTTGTCTTTTCGGTATTTCCGCGCTATCCGGTAAGACTCCTTATAATAATAAAGGGCACTATCGTTCTCATTTTTCCCATTATACGTCCGAGCCAAAGTAGCCAACGTATTGGCATACTTTACCGAGTCACCCAATTCCCCATAACACTGCAAGGCTTTCCGCATCATCTGCCGGGATTCATCATAAAGTTCCTGATAAGCAAACAAGATGCCCATCTGTCCGTAGGTCATCCCCCGCAAAAGCGTTTGCTCCGTGCCCTCGCCAACCTCTACGGCCTGATGGTATGCCTTCAACGCTCTGGAAATGTCATTCAGGTCACGATACGTTCCTCCTAAATAATAATAGGACTCGAACAAACGTTCCTTGTCACCCTTTTCCCGATAATAACCAACGATGGAAAGAATGACGGAATCCGTGGTATGCGGAATGTAAAGTTTGTCCTTTGCCTTTATAGTGAGTAAACGATAATACATTTGTATCTCCTGGGGGGCATGGGCTATACTATCCGACAATGTCTCCAGCAAAACCAAAGCGCTGTCCGGACGGTCATCCATGCAACTTACCGCCTGACGCATGGCCGACGGATACTCTCTTTCCGATGTGCAGGAAAGCAGACACACGCATCCTGCCAACAAATATATAAGTGCCATGTTTTTCATAAAGCTGACTTTTTTACAAGGCTTACTGCCTTAACAAGGTACAAATATAAATAAAAATTGTGAGATTCACACACCGGTTTAGGGCAATTGCATCAAAATAACATCATTTCCCTATTTTTTATTTGGTGCAAACCATAATGTTAATTTTGCAAGTCATTAGGAATAAAATAGCCTTTTTTCAGTGATTACCGATCGTTTTCCCGTGAAAAGTTTGTAGGATTGAATTAAAATCACTATTTTTGCAGCAACAAATTCCGCCACGCCTCTTTTTAATGCGTACCAGGGCGGAACTTTTGTTTTTATACACTATGGATTATACGAAACAGCCGCTGGATTATCCTCAAATTCTTCAAATGCTGAAAGACCGAAAACTGATTGTCAAGGATGAGATTGAAGCCCTGCGTCAGTTGAAAATCATAAGCTACTTCCGTTTGGCAAACTATATGCGTCCGATGGAAGCTGATAAAACTTCACACATATTTAAGCCTAATAGTTTTTTTGAAAACGCTGTTGATTTATACTATTTTGACAAACAACTTAGGGGATTGTTGTTTACCGCTGTCCAAAGTATTGAGATTGCATTACGCTCTAAGGTCATACATCATCTGTCAATGAAATATGGTGCATTTTGGTTTATGGACAAATATTTATCAAAAGACCCGGCTTTGTTTGACGAAAATCTATCTCATATCAATAAAGAATTAAAAAGGTCAAGAGAAGATTTCATTAGTGAACACTTCGCAAAATATACATCGCCTCAATTCCCACCGGTATGGAAGACTTTGGAAGTCGTTTCTTTCGGAACCCTCTCCAAACTATTCGAAAATTTCAGTGATAAGCATGTAAAAAAAAACATTGCACGGGAATTTAATTTGCCACAACACATATATCTAGAAAGTTGGATTAAAAGTATTGCAGTTTTACGAAATTGCATTGCCCATCATTCTCGTATTTGGAATCGGAAATTTCCATTAAAGCCTCAATTACCACTACGGCTCAACGGTATGTGGGTCGATTGTTCAAAAATGGAACGGGCAAAACTATACACCCAACTCTGTTGCCTTGCCTATCTTCAAAATCACATCCATCCCGGGAATGGCTTCAAACAGCAGTTAAAATCATTGTTGCAGGCTCATCCCAATGTCGATGTTACAGCGATGGGGTTTCCTGCTGGTTGGGAAAGCGAGCCACTTTGGAGATAAGGAAGATACTTGTTCGCCGCACGAGCATGCCCTGTTCGCCGTACAAGCTTAGCTTGTTCGTTGCACAAGCCTGGCTTG
>CAMWGU010000122.1 GCA_947173895.1 uncultured Bacteroides sp.
TAGGTGCCAGCCCTAATTGCGTCTGCGCTCAAAAAGTTTTATCGGACAGCAATAAAAAAAATTGCACTAAGATTATATCGAACTGACGTTAGGTTATGTGGATTATGTGATAGAGCCTAGTGGAGCTACCGGATTCGGGCAGAAATTTTCTGTCCGTCATGTCAATACGGAAGGAGAAAGTATTCAAATGTTTACCGCATTGAAATTGTTAGGATGCGAGACGGCTTTCGTGGCGGTGGCTGTACAAGCTTATCATATTGTGGATTAAGGTAACGGATTCAGTAGCAGAACACGATTTTTTGCTTGCTTTGCAAATAGCTGCAAAATGGTGCGACTTGGTGGAATATACTTTATATAAGAAAAAGAGTTTGTAAAAAGATGGCACGGAAAGTGAAAAAAGTGCCATATCCAGTTCGTTGTGGAGTAGGAGCTATGGCACTTTTTTCATCCTTTCTCGGGAGAGAAGTGTGTCTGGTTATTTATTCAGTGCGGCGATGCTTTCTTTCAGCAAGGCGATCTTGCTTTCCGCATCGGCTTGTTTCTTGCGTTCCATTTCAATTACATTGGCTGGCGCTTTGCTGACGAACTTCTCGTTGCTAAGTTTCTTCAATACGCTTTGCAAGAAACCTTCTTGATACTTCAAGTCGGCTTGCAGTTTGGCCAGTTCTTCTTCGGCGTTGATCAGGCTACCTAGAGGTACAGCATATTCGGTTGTACCCACCATGAATGAGCCGGATCCGTCTGCTTTGTTCTCTACCACTTCGATGGAGGAGAGGTTGCATAATTTGGTGATGATGGGATTGAACGCAACCACCGGGTTTTCGCCTGCTACTTGCAGTTTCAGTGCTTCCTTCTGTGCGATGTTCTTTTGCAAGCGAATGGTGCGGATACCGCCAATCACTTCTTTCACCACTTCAAAGTCTTTCACGATGCTGTCGTTGCAAGCGACCGAAATATCCAGTTTCTGAACCATTAGGCTTTCTCCTTCCTTGCGGCTGTAGATGTGTTGCCACAGTTCTTCGGTGATGAAAGGCATGAACGGATGTAGTAGTTTTAGCAGATTGTCGAAGAAGCTTAATGTCTTTTCGTAGGTGGTCTGGTCAATAGGTTGTCCGTAGGCGGGCTTCACTATTTCCAGATACCAACTTGAAAATTCGTCCCAAAACAGTTTATAGACTGCCATCAGCGCTTCGCTCAAACGGTATTTGCCGAACAGGTCTGTTACTTCGGCAGCTGTTTTTGACAGCATAGCCTCAAACCATTCTGTGGCCAGTCGGGCATATTCGGGTTGTTCCATGTTGGTCACTTTCCATCCCTTTACTAGACGGAATGCGTTCCATATCTTGTTGTTGAAGTTGCGTCCTTGCTCACACAGCGCATCATCAAACAGGATGTCGTTTCCGGCCGGGGCGGCAAGCATCATGCCCATGCGCACGCCATCGGCTCCGTATTTATCTATCAGTTCCAACGGATCGGGTGAGTTACCCAGCGATTTTGACATCTTGCGTCCAAGTTTGTCGCGTACGATACCAGTGAAGTAAACGTTCTTGAACGGCATGTCACCTTTGTATTCATATCCGGCCATGATCATGCGTGCCACCCAGAAGAAGATGATGTCCGGACCTGTCACTAGGTCGCTGGTGGGGTAGTAGTAGTTTATCTCCTCATTGCCGGGGTTGTTGATGCCGTCAAATAGTGAGATGGGCCACAGCCAAGAAGAGAACCAAGTGTCCAGACAGTCTTCGTCCTGACGCAGGTCTTCCATTTTCAGGTTGGTGTTTTCGGTTTTTTCTTGAGCTAGTTTCAATGCCTCTTCCGCAGTTTCGGCCACCACATAGCCGCCTTCAGGCAGAAAATAGGCCGGAATGCGGTGTCCCCACCACAACTGGCGGCTGATACACCAGTCCTTGATGTTTTCCAACCAGTTCTTATACGTGTTCTTGTATTTGGCTGGATAGAATTTCAGTTCATCGTTCATGACGGGGAGGAGTGCCATGTCGGCAAAGTGTTGCATCTTCAGAAACCATTGCATAGACAGTTTGGGTTCGATGGGTACATGTGTGCGTTCGGAGCACCCCACCTTGTTGGTATAAGCTTCTACTTTCTCCATCAGTCCGGCGGTTTGCAGGTCCAGTTCGATTTGCTTGCGCACTTCGAAGCGGTCCATTCCCACGTACAGTCCGGCGGCTTCGCTCAGGGTGCCGTTGTCATTGAATATGTCAATACTGGGCAAGTTGTATTTTTCACCCAGCATGTAGTCGTTCACATCGTGGGCTGGTGTCACTTTTAGACATCCCGTACCGAATTCGATGTCTACGTATTCGTCCTCAACAACAGGAATGACACGTCCCACCAGCGGCACAATTACTTTTTTGCCTTTTAGCCATTGGTTTTTCGGGTCGTTGGGGTTGATACACATGGCCGTGTCGCCCATGATGGTTTCGGGACGCGTAGTGGCCACTACTGCGTAACGTCCTTCTGCATCGCCTTCCACTTTGTAGCGGAGATAATATAGCTTGCTATGTTCTTCTTTATAAACTACTTCTTCATCGCTGAGGGCGGTCAATGCTTTCGGATCCCAGTTCACCATGCGTACACCGCGGTATATCAGTCCTTTGTTATAAAGATCAACAAATACTTTGATGACGCTCCGGCTGCGTTCCTCGTCCATGGTGAAGGCCGTGCGGTCCCAGTCACAAGAGGCACCCAGTTTGCGCAGTTGTTTCAGGATGATTCCTCCGTGTTCTTCTGTCCAGGCCCAAGCGTGTTTCAAGAACTCGTCACGGGTAAGGTCTGTTTTCTTGATGCCTTCTCCAGCCAGTTTGTTCACCACTTTGGCTTCCGTAGCAATAGAAGCATGGTCGGTTCCCGGCACCCAGCATGCGTTCTTTCCTTCCATGCGGGCACGGCGTACCAATATGTCCTGAATGGTATTGTTTAGCATGTGTCCCATGTGGAGCACTCCGGTTACGTTGGGGGGCGGAATGACGACTGTGTAAGGTTCACGTCCGTCGGGTTTTGAACTAAAGAGTTTGTTGTCCAGCCAATACTGGTACCATTTTCCTTCCACGTCAGCGGGATTGTACTTACTTGCTAATTCCATTTTATATTTTGTTTATTTAATTGGTTATCGCATAATTGGTTGCAAAATTAATAAAAGTCATTGGATAATTGTGTACTTTTGTGCTGTAAAATGAAATTAATAGACTAATTATGCATACAAGAAAAGAACAGCTGGAAGCCTTTGGCCGCTTCCTCGACATTTTGGACGAATTGCGCGTGAAGTGCCCTTGGGATCGGAAGCAGACTAATGAGAGTTTACGTCCCAATACGATTGAAGAGACTTATGAACTTTGTGACGCCCTGATGAAGGACGACAAGAAAGACATCTGCAAGGAGCTGGGTGACGTGTTGCTGCATGTAGCCTTTTATGCTAAGATTGGTAGTGAAACTGGCGATTTCGATATTAAAGACGTGTGCGATCGCCTTTGCGAAAAGTTGATATTCCGTCATCCTCATGTGTTTGGCGAAGTGAAGGCCGATACGGCTGAAAAAGTGACCGAGAACTGGGAACAGCTAAAGATGAAGGAGAAAGACGGAAACAAGAGGGTATTGAGCGGGGTGCCGGCGTCTTTGCCTTCGCTCATCAAGGCTTATCGCATTCAGGACAAGGCGCGCAACGTAGGGTTCGACTGGGAAGATCGTTCTCAGGTGTGGACGAAAGTGAAGGAGGAAATTGGTGAATTTGAGTCCGAGGTAGATCGTATGGATAAGGAGAAGGCCGAGTCCGAGTTTGGCGATGTGATGTTTAGCCTGGTCAATGCCGCCCGTCTCTACAATATTAATCCCGACAATGCGCTGGAGTATACCAACCAAAAGTTTATTCGTCGTTTCAATTATTTGGAAGAGCATACCATCCGTCAGGGAAAGAACTTGAAGGATATGACTTTGGAGGAGATGGACGCCATTTGGAACGAAGCTAAAGCGAAGGGGCTGTAGGTTTTTTGTTTTGAGAAAGTTCGCTGATGAAGATTCTCCGTTGTAATACTACCACTCACATGCCGATGCTTTGTTTATCGGTTTTCCATGTGAGTGGCAGTGTCGGCGGAATAGATGATTATTTAGTGAGAATGCATGTGCTATCGTGTGTTGAATAGGTTATTATTATATGCGTTAATACGTTACTATTGCATACACGACATTTTCTGATAATTATTTCTTATGTGGTTGGTGCATGATTTTCAGCAGGTCGCGATGAAATTTCATTTCTGCCCGTTGCAACTTATATATTTTCTGGGGTGACAATATTTTCTTGAAACGTAGAAGATATTCCAGGTCCAGCTTGCCTGCTTCGATCCGTGCTTTGACAATACCTTCTATGATTTGTTCATAATCAGCATTGGTAGCTTGCGGATCTTTTCCTTTGCGTGCTTGTTCCCAGGCTTTGTCATTTATCGCTTTTTTGCGGTCTTGTAGTTCAAAGTAGATAGGAAAGAAGCGAGCGGCTTCCTCTTTCGTTATTTCTGCTTTTTGCGTGAGATACGCTTCTTGCCTGCTTCTGAATTCTTCTTTGCTGAATCCTTCTTTTTTCTTATCCTGTGCCTGTATAGAAATATTAATGCTTAATAGAATAAGCAATGTGGTCAATTTTTGTATCATGTGATTATGATTTAATTATACATATCTAAGTTTGCGTCTGTCAGGTACTGATAGAGTGTGTAATCGTCCATCATCGAGTGGTCTAAGATGGATTCGATATATTCATCAGAGAATAGTTCGGTTTCGGCAACTGTAGAGGCAGGGGTATTTTGTTTAGGAGGGCCTACTATTGCTCTGACGCTGAACATCAATCCGCAGAACATAGCTGCCATATATACCCATGGCTTTATACGTTGCCAAACGGTTGTTTCTTCGTGCAAGGAAGCGGTCTGTTTTTTATCTGGCAATTTGTCCATCAACTCTTTTGAGAAGTTTTCAAAATAACCTTCGGGTACCGTAAACGGATTTTTAGTTCCGTATTTTTTTAATAATTCATCTTCTTCCTTCATAGCGGATCTTCTTTTCTTCTTTAGATGTTTTTATTTCAAAAAGGTTTAAAGGCATTCCTTTAAAAAAACTTCGATTTTTTTCACTGCATGGTGATAGGATGCTTTCAGTGCTCCTATGCTGGTTCCTAGAATTTCGGACATATCTTCGTATTTCATTTCTTGAAAGTATTTTAAATTGAATACCATGCGTTGTTTTTCGGGTAGCGTTTGCAATGCTTTTTGAAACAGTAGTTGAGTTTCGTCTCCATTGAAGTAGGTTTCACTTTCCAATTTGTTCACCATATCGGCTTCCATATTGTCTATGGACAGCTGGTTGGCTATTCGCTGTTTGTTTAAAAACGTGAGACATTCATTCAGGGCTATGCGGTAAAGCCATGTCGATATCCTGGCTTCAGCACGGAAATAGTCCAAGTTGGTCCATGCTTTGATAAATGTATTTTGAAGCAGGTCATTGGCATCTTCATGAGAAAGAACCATCCGTCGTATTTGCCAGTATAGCTGTTCGCTGTATTCGTTAACAATACATTCGAAGGCTTCTTTCTGTCGTTTTGGATCTTGTATTAAGGCCATGATTTCTTTCTCATTATACGTATTCATGTGTCTGTTTTTTAATTAGATGTCCTATTTATATGATGGTTTAATGGGTCTCTATGGAAATTTTTAATTTCTCCTGTGCAAGCAGGGTGTTAGGAAAGACGGCTGATGCTTCTTGCAGTAGTTGTTTTTCGTCTTCATAACGTGCCGAGAAGTGTCCGATAAGGAGTTGTTTGACTTCGGCAGCCCGAGCCAGTTCTCCAGCTTGTGCTGCAGTAGTGTGGAAAGTTTCTTTGGCGCGAGCTTGTTCACTTTGTGCAAAAGTGGCTTCATGGAAAAGCAAATCGGCTTTGCGTATTTGGTCTGCAATGTGAGGTAGATAAATAGTGTCCGAGCAATAAACATATCGGCGGGGAGGGGCGGAAGGGGTGGTCAATCGACTGTTGGGTACTATTTTCCCGTCTGGTAAAATATAGTCGGCCCCGTTCTTTATACGATTGAGTTCGTAGACCGGAATTTTATAGAATTCAATCATATCTCGGCGGATATGGGCCGGGGTCTGTTTTTCTGAAAACAAGAATCCGCATGTCGGTATCCGGTGTTGCAGGGGGATTGTTTCTACGCTTAGCGAGCGGTCGTCATAAATTACTTCGGTCTTGGTAGGATCGAAAGGATGGAATTCTACTTTGTAGCTCATATCTTTACAGAAGAAGTTGAGTTGTGGAGTGAGAATTCGTTCTAGTTGAGGATGGCTATGGATGTGTAGAGTGGCTGTTCTGCCCAGCATGCCGAAAGTTGATATCAGTCCCATGAGTCCGAAACAATGGTCGCCATGCAGGTGTGAGATAAATATATGGTTTAGCCGCGTAAATTTCAGTTTAGATTTGCGCAATTGTATTTGAGCTCCTTCGCCGCAGTCTATCATGAATAGTTTCTCGCGGACATTTACCACTTGCGAGGTGGCAAAGTGACGTGTGGTTGGCAGTGCCGATCCGCATCCCAATATGTGTACTTCAAATTTTTCCATCGTTACAAAGGTATATCTTTTTTGGCAATAAAAAAAGAGGGTGTGTCAAAACCGGCACATCCTCTTTTCATATCCGATATAGTTCGTC
>CAMWGU010000123.1 GCA_947173895.1 uncultured Bacteroides sp.
GAAACAAGCAAAGTCTTCGCCGAACTAGATATTTGCTATATACCTGATAATCAACATGTAAAGATCCATTTATTTTATATGCTTTCCTTTATTATAAAGGGTTTGAAACCTATAAAATGGATTATTTTCTACCCATATTCTACCGAAATGGAGGTATTTGCCTATATCATTCTATTAAATTTGCCGCTATCCTGTTCATTTATGGAATAAAATTCGCTACATTTGCTGAAAATGTACAAAGCACATGGAAGAGAGAACAATTGAGAACCATAAAATCCATTTTGCCATCATGGCCATAGAGACCAGTGCAAAGAAAATGAATATTTCACCGATGGAGATGTACAGACGACTTGAAAGAGTGAATCTGTTCAAACGGCTTGTGTGGGATTGTTATGATGTAATGCATACCCAAAGTTTGCAGCATGTTGCAGAAGATTTGGTAGAAGCTTTGCATAATTGGGAAATGCGAGAGAAATTGCAAACAAATAATGAATCTTAATAAATTGACAGATGCATTTAGTAACACTATACCATGGCTCCACCTCTCCCATCGAGCACCCCTTAGTTCATGTGGGACGTGCCGATTTGGATTTTGGTAGAGGCTTCTATCTGACCTCTTTACGTACCCAAGCCGAACGATGGGCTATCCGCATGCAATTAATACGTGCACAAGACACTGCCTGGTTGAATATTTATGAATTTGATAAAGAAAAAGTCTTTTCAAATAACAATTATCGCAGTCTTTGTTTTGACGCTTACGACCAGCAATGGTTGGATTTTATCATTGCAAGTAGAAAAGGGAAAGAACCTTGGAAAGGGTATGACCTTATAGAAGGAGGAGTAGCTAATGACAAGGTTATAGATACAGTGGAAGATTATCTTAGTGGTACAATTACCATAGAACAGGCTCTTGGACAATTGGTTTATACCAAGCCCAATCACCAGATTTGTTTACTGAATCAGAAATTGATAGATAATCATCTTCACCATATAGATAGTTTCCCATTGTAATAGGATAGAAAAAGTTAATGGAATTATGAAAGAACAGGTATTTTGGCGAAAAATAAGTCGTATTGTAATGATGATGGCCGACCGTTTAGATATATCTCCCGAACGGGCTTTAGGGATATTCTATAATACCCATACATGTGCCATGCTACATGACAGTCGGTACGGATTACATTTAATGGGTGATCTTTATATTTTGAATAATATATTGCAGGAATTACAAGAAAAACAGGTTTGAAGAGAATTTATCGAATGGCTAGCATTCTGATTCTGTACCATCTTTTCATTCTGTTTTTTCGGGAGAAGTTCAATTGCTTTGGTGCGGTTTCCCTGAAAAAAGGATTTCCATAATGAAAGTCAATGATTACTTTCTATCAAACTCTTTGAATATATCCATTTAAAAAGAGGATACGTCTGATTTTCGGCGTATCCTCTTTTGCAATTAAAGATCAATTCTTATAAACAGAAATTAATTACCCGGTGTTCCAGGTTTCAGTTCATCGTTGTAATCGGTTTCGTTCAAAGGAACATCCCAAGTCCACTTGTTTGCACCACTTGCAGGGATGGTTGTAGCAATAGAAATGTGCGCGTTTCCTCCTTCGGCAAAGCTATGACGGACTACATCACGATTCCAGCGTTTGTAGTCGCTCCATGCGAAACCTTCTCCCCACAATTCCACTTCGCGGTAATCCATGATTTCATTCCACAGAGCATCACCCGATTTTGTGCAAGTATATTCAGGGTTACGTCCTGATTCCTTGTTCAGCGTAATTAAGGCAGCGATGGCATCTGCTTCGTTTCCTAACTGGTAGCTTGCTTCTGCTTCTATTAACACCATTTCAGAAGAACGGATGAACGGCAGGTAGCTGACTCCCGGAGTGTCGAATACATGAAATTTCAATTGCCCCCCCAAGTACATAAAGCCGGCTTCATACGGGGTCGTTAATCCGCTTACGGTCATTTTTTCACAATAAGCAGCAGCGGCTGACCATAATTCTTTATTTATAATTGCATTTCTACCTGGATCTACACCCAAAACACCGTAACTTTGATCCATGACAGATTTGTCATTGAGATTGAACTCAGGGAATTTGTCTTCTGTCAAGAAGAGAGCTTTACGGGCATCATTGTCCGGAATACGGTTAATCAATTCACGACCGATGGCACCTGCACCTGTATTAGAATTGGAAGCATAATAACCGTTGCAAGAGAATTGGGTACCGTAACTCCAATACCAGTTGTTTTCCTGAGCACTGCCGTAGCAACCGAAAATCCATTCGGAAGTGGGATTGCAGAAACCGGAATGATATTCTGCATTGCTCATCAACGGGAAATTCTGGTGAGCCAATTTAGCTTCAGACAAAGCCTTGGCGTAGTCCAGCTTGTTGAGAGCGGCACGAGCATATACAGCATGAGCCACATCAATGCTGGGCAACCATACTTCAGAAGCTTCACGGTTGGTGCTGCTTGCAGAATACAATGCAATGGCATCGTCCAAGTCCTTATAAATCTGCGTGTATGTCTCACCCAATGTAGAATAAGACATACCTCCGGTTGATTCATCCAGACGAAGAATCAAACCTTGCGATGCTCCGTTGTTTGAATCTTGCCAGCGCCAGCAATAGTAATGTGTCAACTTTTCAAATGCAAATGCACGGAAAGTCAAGGCTGCTGCTTTGATATAGTTCTTTTCATCCTCCGAACCACTGGCATTGTCGATGTTGCAGATGATGGTATTGGCATTGCCGATAATCGTGTAATAGTAATACCAAGCGTATGCGTCATAAATAGAATTGGTACGTGAATGGAATTCCTGGTTATGGATAGGTGACCATCCGGAAGCATACATATTATATAGGTAATTTTCACTCGGATAATTTTCGTAGTGAGCTATGATGTTGTTTTCTCCGGCAAATCCCTGACCAAAATAAGAGTGCTGGGTAGTCATCAGTTTGGAGATACCATTTAATGCTTTCATTGCATTGGCTGTCGTTCCGATAGCATCTGAAGCACCGGTTGAGTCGGTGGGAGCCGTGTCCAAGAAATCACTTGCACAAGAAGAAAGCGACATTGCCCCGAACAACAGGCCACCTACAAACAGCTTGTTTATTATATTTTTCATATATCTTTCTTGTTTTAAAATATTATATCATTAGAAATTAACTGTAAGACCGAGGTTGTAAACCCGTGCTGTTACATACGTATCATCCGAACCTCCGCTGAATGAATACTGCGGGTTCAGACCTTTGCGTGAAGTCAGCGTAAAGAGGTTTTCTACACCTGCGTTCAAAGACAAACCTTCTACTCCCAACGTATGCAACCAGCGTTTCGGCAGGCTGTAAGAGATATTCAGGTTCTTGAATACGAAGTAAGACGCGCTGGTCAACCAACGGTCGCTTGTCGCGTTCAAGTCAGAAGATTTGTAGAAATCAATTCTAGGAATGCCGTTCGGGTCGATACGGTTGGCGGATGTTTCTGTCATGCCGGCAGGAGCACCGTCCCAAGAATTCAGAATGTCTTTGTGGTATGCGCTACCGGAAGCACCTGATTCGGATACACCCATCAAACTTGCATAGCTACCATCGTTGGTCTTGCCACCCAATGAGTAAGTGAACAACAGGTTCAAGTTCCAGTTCTTCCAAGACAAAGCCGAATTGATAGAACCATAAACAGTCGGGAGGGCAGAACCGGCCCAATCACGTTTGGCGTATGAAGTAGCTGTTGCATAATCTACCCCATTGATAGTTGCCAATGCTCCGTTTTCAGCTGCTGCATCTTTTTTATCGGGGTCAAGAGTATATAGAGAAGTACCGGTCAACTGATCTACACCTTCAAAGTGATATGTGTACCATTCGTAAATGGAGTGGCCTTCCGAGTAGTTTTGCATACCGTGCAGGATGTCTTTTCCATCAGGCAGTTTCACAACCTTGTTCTTCAAGAAAGTAGCATCCACACCTACATTCCAGTTCCAGTCTTTGTTGCGGTATACATCTGCGTTCAAGGAGATTTCAAAACCACGGTTAGAGATGGTACCGATATTCTTGTACTGGCTCATGTTCATCATGTTATCCTGCCAAGGATAAGAACCGGCAGACAGCGGCAGGCGTACTTCGAACAGCAGGTCTTTGGAGCGTTTGTCAAAATAGCCCAATTGGAAATTAAGACGGTCGAACAGGCGGCCTTCAAAAGCAATGTCAACGGTTTGAGTGGTTTCCCACTTGATGTCCGGAGCCATCAACGATTGTTTTACCAAAGCAGGGTTGCCGGCATTCTTGTCAATGGTATAAAGTGCCATGTAAGCATAGTGGCTGACACCCATGTTGTTACCTACTTCACCGTATGAAGCACGCATCTTCAACTGATCTATCCAACTTACATCTTCCAAAAAGGCTTCTTTTTTCATGTTCCAGCTTGCACCCAGTGAGAAGAAGTTACCCCAACGGTTATCTTTGTGGAAACGAGAAGAACCATCACGACGGAACGATGCTTCAACGAAATAGCGTTCGTCGTAGTTATATTTAGCGCGTGCCAAATAAGATTCCAACTTATCTTCATCGTCAGAACCGTTGAAATAAGAGTTGTTCAGGAAATTACCCATGGTTAGATTGCCATCTACCGCCATACCAGTGTTCATGCCGGAAGTGTATTTGCGTTCCCAAGCATAGCTTTCGTGACCGGCCATTACTTCTACGTTGTGGCGTTCGTTGAACGTATAGTTCCAGTTGGCAAATTGTTGGAAAGTAGCAGTCTTGTACTGGTATGCATACGAAGTCAAACGTCCGTTATTGGTAGCACCGTCACCAATCAAGGGGTTATCATATTTCTGGTTGTTCGTTGTGCTGAAATTGATGTCACCTTTAGCGGTTACAGAAAGTCCGTAAGGCAATACGATGGTAGCAAATGCCTGTCCACCCAATACGTTACGTGTGCTCAGCTGCTTGTCATACTGCATTTCAAAAGCAATATTACGGTTGCTCAGGTATGGAGAAGTGGTATCATATATTTTCTCTCCATTTTCGTCCAATGTATAAGAGCCGTCTGCATTGTGCATGTACAATGGATAAACCGGAGCCATGTAACGGGTGATATAGAATGGGTTGGCATAATAACTACCATATGCATTACTGTTGTAGTTACGTTTCGTAGAAGAACCGTTCAGGTTAAGGCCGCTCTTGAACCATTTGTTCGGAGTGAAAGAGGTGTTTACACGGGCTGAGTAACGCTCAAAATTGGTAGTTTTGATATATCCTTTTTCATTCAGATAGCCGACAGAAGCATACATATTATATTTATCGCTGGCTTTAGAGCCGGAAAGGTTATATTCCTGACGATGACCATTACGTTGGATAGCATCCTGCCAGTCCAAGTCATCGTATCCTGGCAACATATTGGCGATCAGTTTACCATTGCTATCAAACAACTTATCGTTGGCGGCATCGAAAATGTTACGGCCGATAGATTCGGAAATCAAATTGGCAGAAGCGTATGCGCCGGCTTCTTCTGCGCTCATTCCTTTGTTAGACATCATGGCGTATTTTTTTGCCTTCCAGCTCATTTCCATCCAGTCTTTTACCCCCAAGCGGTCATATTCGGCAATACCACGATTGTAAATACCTTGGTTGATTTGCAGGGTCACGTTCGGTTTGTCAGCGTTGCTGCGCCCACGTTTAGTAGTAATCAAGACTACACCATTAGCAGCACGGTTACCGTAAAGGGCGGAAGAAGCCGCATCCTTCAAGATAGACATGCTTTCAATATCGTTAGAGTTCAATTCGGCAATGTTGCCATCAAAAGGTACACCATCTACTACATACAACGGATCTGTAGCTCCACTTACCAAGGAGCCAAAACCACGAATACGGATAGAAGGAGCTGAACCCGGTTCACCATACGTATTGTTTACTTGTACACCAGGGGCTGAACCTTCCAAAGCACCAGTTACACTAGTTGTGATGCGCTTTTCTATTTTCTTATTGTCTACCACAGAAATAGAACCAGTCAACGACTCTTTTTTTGCGGTACCATACGCCACTACTACAACTTCATCAAGTGATTCTGAATCAGGCTTTAAAGTAATTTTTAAAGTCCCTTTGATTTCCACTTCCTGCGTTTTCATTCCAATAAACGAAACAAGCAAAGTCTT
>CAMWGU010000124.1 GCA_947173895.1 uncultured Bacteroides sp.
TCTGGGCTTTGAACATAAAAAAAGAGGATATGCCAGTTTTGACACACCCTCATGTTCAGATTCATCGTAAAGTTTAAAGTCTTCTATTGGTTGTTCATTGTATGAATATTGTAACATTGCATTTTCTAATAACAAAATTTGTTCTTTTTTTGATAAGTCGTTCTTCCTTAATAGATCTTGCATTATTCGTTCAAATTGTGTGTTTTTATTTTATAAAAATTACCAGTAGCTATAAGTATTATCCCTAATGTGGTGGCTATAAAGCTTTTTTTAGTGCATTTTTTCATCCTTTTCATTGATTTAATTGATTTAGAAATTAAAATAATAATTTCTTGTGTAAAATATTTTTTTCTACCATTTAAACTGTCTTATTTTTTATTATATATCACCTTTCTTCATTAGCATTATTTAATCAAATTGAGATTAAATTTATTTACAAATAAAAGTTTTTTTGAATTAATGTGCAAAGAAATGTATTTCTTTTTATAAATTTTATAGAATAGTAACATGTAATTGTAATATAGTAACTATTTAGCGAATCATTATTGCTGATTTACAACAAAATACAGATTAAAACCTGCTTTAATTTTAGGCAAAAAAGTTCATTTGCTGGTTAAAACTCTGCTACTTGGCTTTATTGTTTATTGGTTTTCAAAAATTTAATCATTCTATATTCGCTAAGTAGTTACAACATATCTTCACTCGCAGTTAGATATTTCTTTCCTATTCTTTTCCCATTCAATTTACTGGAACATGACAATGAATTTTCATTTTTAGAATGGTGTTTTTATAGAGTCTCAGTTATTATCGTAGTTTGTTTGCCGGATTCTTTGCTATTTAACTTGAATTATTTGTATGGGGGCATGAATTAGTCAAAGCTGTGAGTAACTTTTCTATGCAGGAAAACAAGTGATTGAAACTGAGTTTTTCGGTGTCGGAAAGGAGTCTGTTCCCATATTGGGTGCTAATCTCTTTGAGATTAATTTCTGAACATCGGAAACCAATGAATTGTTCAAAAGTCGAAGCTTAGATTTATTCTGTTTGGATTTGGAAGGTAAACGCGATGGTCAATGAAAGATGATTGCTTGTCCTGCGTTGCAGGAATGTGGGCCAGGCAGGGTGGGCTGCTGCCGTAGGAATTTGCTTGGGGGCGGGTATAAAGGCAAAGAGGATGCGGTGTGCATCCTCTTTGTGGAATGTTTATGAAAAGAGTTAGAGTGTTAGAGTTAGATTTATCTATCCATAGTTACGGTCATTTCGGGTACTAGTATGTATTCTTTCTTTTTAGCGTTCCATTTGTAATACTCGGTGGTCATGCTTTTGGCTTCGTAAGTATAGCGGATGCAGAGGTCGTTTTCCCAGCGGTTCTTGGTGCTGTTCCATCTCTGTGTTTCGTCTTCGGTGCGTTGCTTGTCGGCGTCATACTTGTAGTTGTGCTTCATGTAGTTGGTAAGCATGTTGCCGTCCATTTTAAAAATCGTTTCCGAAACTATGACTCCGTTCACTTCTTCTGCGTTGTGAATCAGATTGTCACCCGGCTCTCCTGCAAAAACTGTAAGGTTGGCAATCAATATCATTGCCATAGCAAGCATTCCTTTCAAAAAAATGATCTTTTTCATAATATTAGTATATTAGATTGTTACTTTCATATTGCTCTTAAAAGCGGTGCAAATGTACAAAAGAAAATTGAATCTCCTAACTTATTTGCAATATTTAGCTGATATTTTTTCAAAGTGTCACTGCTGGGCGGATGCTAAAGGCTGTGGTCGGACGGAGTTGTTGCAATTGCTTTGTGCCGGGGGCTTGCGTTTGTGCCTCTATGTTGTGCGGAAAGCCCGATGGACTGTTTTCGGTCCATCGGGCTTTCCGGATATGCTTGCTTCTGAAGAGCGGGGTGGGGTCTTGTGCTTGTTTTGGCCTTAATGTGCTTCGAGCCAGTTGTTTCCCCATCCGCAGTCTGCCCGCAGGGGCACTTGCATGCGGTAGGCGTTTTCCATTTCCTCAATCACAATCTGCTGTACTTTTTCTTTCTCTCTGGGCACTACGCTGAAGTTCAGTTCGTCGTGCACCTGGAGAATCATTTTGGACTGTATGCTTTCAGATTGAAAGCGCTGGTAGATGCGCACCATGGCCACCTTGATGATGTCGGCCGCGCTTCCCTGTATGGGGGCGTTGATGGCGTTGCGTTCGGCATATCCGCGCACCACCGAGTTCCTTGAATTGATGTCGGGCAGGTAGCGCTTGCGTCCGAACAGGGTTTCGATGTAGCCTTGCCGGCGGGCGGTCTCTATGCTTTGGTCCATGTATTCCTTTATCTGGGGATAGGTTTCGAAATAGCCGTCTATCAGTTCTTTCGCCTCTTTGCGGTCCACGTTCATGCGTTCGGCCAGGCCAAACACGCTGATGCCGTAGATGATGCCGAAGTTGGCGGTCTTGGCTTTGCTTCGCTGTTCGCGTGTCACCTGGTCTATACCTATTTTATATACTTTGGCGGCGGTGGCGGCGTGGATGTCGTCTCCTTCCCTGAAGGCTTCTATCATGTGGGTGTCTGCGCTGAGGTGTGCCATGATGCGTAGCTCTATTTGTGAATAGTCGGCCGAGAAGAATTCACAGCCATCATCGGGGATGAATGCCTTGCGGATTTCCTTGCCATCTTCGTTGCGGATGGGGATGTTCTGCAGGTTCGGGTTGCTTGAACTCAGCCGTCCGGTGGCGGTGACTGTCTGGTTGAACGAGGTATGGATTTTGCCTGTCTCCTTGTTTATCAGCAGCGGCAGGGCGTCGATATAGGTGCCGAGCAGCTTTTTCAGTCCGCGGTGTTCCAGTATCTTGCCTACTATCTCGTGTTTGCCGCGCAGGCTTTCCAGCACTTCTTCGCTGGTGACGTATTGTCCGGTTTTGGTTTTCTTGGCTTTGTCTGTGATGCGCAGCTTGTCGAACAACACTTCGCCCACTTGCTTGGGCGAGGCGATGTTGAAGTCCGTGCCTGCCAGGCGGTACACTTCTTTTTCTATTTGGTTCATGCGGGCGGTGAAGTGTGCCGAGGTCTGTTGCAGGGCTTCGGTATCTACGCGCACTCCGTTGCGTTCCATGTAGGCCAGTACGGGGACGAGGGGCATTTCTATCTCGTAAAAGAGTTTCTCGGCACCGTTGGCCTTCAGTTCCTGTTCCAGAATGCTTTTCAGTTTTAGGGTGACGTCGGCGTCTTCGCAGGCATACTTGTAGATGTCTTCGGGCGCTAGGTCGCGCATGTTCTTCTGGCCTTTTCCTTTTGGGCCTATCAGTTCTTCGATGTGGATGGTCTGGTAGTGGAGATAGATTTCGGCCAAGTAGTCCATGTTGTGATGCAGCTCGGGTTGCAATACATAGTGTGCCACCATGGTGTCGAACAGGGGGCCGCGCACTTCGGCTCCGTAGTTGTCCAATACCAGCATGTCGTATTTGATGTTTTGTCCCACTTTCCACACATCTTCCTTTTCGAAGGCAGGGCGGAACGAATTAACTATTTTTTGCGCTTCGGCGCGGTCGGCTGGAACAGGGACATAGAATGCCTGATTCTCGGCATAGCTGAAGCTCATTCCCACCAATTCGGCAGTGATAGGATCGGTTCCTGTGGTCTCCGTGTCTAGACTGAAAATTTTCTTTGTAAGTAAGTTTTGTAATAATGAAGTCCTTTTTTCTTCTGTGTCAATCAGTTGATAGTCGTAATTTAAATTATCTAAACACGCTAGATTTGAATATTTATCTTCTCCTGTCCCTTCGGTGGTAAATTCGGCAAAGAGATTGCCTTGTCCGGCGGCCGATGTGACGCCTGATTGGGTGCTGGCGGCGGGTTGGTCGAACAAGGAGGGTTGCCGGTCGAAGAGGGAGCCTTGTTTGCCGGCTTGCGTCTTCGAGGTAGGGGAGGAGGCTGTAGCGGTCCGGTCACGATTGAAGACCCGGTTGATGAGTGTGCGGAACTCCATCTCCTCGAAAATCCTTCGTAGTTCTTCTTCGTCCGGTTCTTCCCGTTTCAGTTTGTCCATGTCCAGTGCGATGGGTACATCCGTCTTGATGGTTGCTAGGAATCTGGAGAACTCAATCAGTTGTCGGTTGGTTTCTACTTTGGCTTTCAGGGCGCCTTTCAGTTCGTCGGTGTGTGCAAGCAGGTTTTCTATGTTGCCATATTGTGCGATGAGCTTCTGTGCCGTTTTCTCGCCTACGCCCGGACATCCGGGAATGTTGTCGGAGGCATCGCCCATCAGTCCCAGCATGTCAATGACCTGTGCGGGCGACTGGATGTTGAATTTTGCCTTCACTTCTTCTGTGCCCATCACTTCGAATCCGCCTGTATGTTTGGGGCGGTACATGAATACGTTTCCTCCCACCAGCTGGCCGTAGTCCTTGTCCGGAGTCATCATGTAGGTGGTGATACCCTGTTTGCCTGCTTCGGTGGCCAGTGTGCCTATGACATCGTCGGCTTCGAATCCCGATACCTCCAGGATGGGGATGCGGTAGGCCCGGATAATCTCTTTGATGATGGGTACGGACAAACGGATGACTTCGGGGGTTTCTTCGCGTTGTGCCTTGTATTGTTCGTAAGCCTCGTGCCGGAAGGTGGGGCCTGCCGGATCAAACGCCACGCCGATATGCGTAGGCTTTTCTTTTTTTAAGACCTCCTCCAGCGTGTTGACAAATCCCAGCACGGCCGAGGTGTTGAACCCCTTGGAGTTGATGCGCGGGCTTTTAATGAAAGCATAGTATGCGCGGTATATCAATGCGTATGCATCGAGCAGAAAAAGTTTGTCCATCCTTAAAAATCTTTAGTTTTTTCATGGTAAAAGTACAAAAAAATACCGTATTCCGTGTTTTATTACTACTTTTGTGCACAAATAAGCGTACATGAATCAATTACAGCAAGCCATATTTCCCATAAAAGAAGAGTTCGAAGCATTCAGGCACTTGTTTGAATCTTCGCTTCAAGGTTCCAATCCACTGCTCAACGAGGTGCTCGCCTACATCAAGCAGCGAAATGGCAAAATGATGCGTCCCATGCTGGTGTTGCTCGTGGCCCAAATGTGTGGCGGCATCCATGCATCCACGCTCCATGCGGCCCTTTCGTTGGAGTTGCTCCACACGGCCAGCCTGGTGCACGACGATGTGGTGGACGAAAGCGACAAGCGCAGGGGCCAGTTGTCGGTGAATGCCGTATATAATAATAAGGTGTCGGTGCTGGTGGGCGACTATATGCTTGCCACCAGCCTGAAGCATTCGGCCTGTACGGAGTCTCTCCGTCTGGTGGACTTGGTAGCGCGTCTGGGCCAGCAACTGTCGGAAGGCGAGATTATCCAGTTGGCCAACATTTCGGCCACCGACTTTTCCGAAGAAGTCTATTACGATGTGATTCGAAAGAAGACGGCCGCTCTCTTTGCGGCAGCAGCCGAAGCCGGTGCCATTTCGGCCGGTGCTTCCGATGAAATGGTGGAAAAAGCGCGTTTGGCCGGCGAAATGATTGGCATTGCTTTCCAGATAAAAGACGACATCTTCGATTATTATTCTCCGAAAGAGATAGGCAAGCCCACAGGCAACGACATGCGCGAGGGCAAGCTCACCCTGCCTGCCCTTTATGTGCTGAATGCCTTTACTGATGAAGAGATGAGCGGGTTGGCGCTCCGCATCCGTTCGTTGGATGCTACGGAAGAAGAAATTGCCCGTTTCATCGGATACATCAAGCAACAGGGCGGCATAGAATATGCCGGCAAAGTCATGCGCGATTATCGCGACCGTGCGTTGGGCCTGTTGCCGGAAGGGGTTGATGCGGCTATGCGCGAATCGCTTATGGCTTATATAGATTATGTGATAGACAGGGAGAAGTAAGTAGCATCTTGTTTGTCGGATTTCCTGTCGGGGCTCTTCGTCTGATAGAGCTACGATTGTCGGGAAATGCCGCAAATGAAATATTAGCGGAGGAAAGGCGCTAATTCCCATGCTTGTATGTGCCTGATGCCTGCCCGTGATGGAAACTTCACATCGTCCAGCGAAACCACTATCTTTTCATAATTGTCATCGATGGCTTCGAGTGGGGCATATTCCGTCAGTCCGATATAATCATAGGAACATCGCAACCGGTGGTATCTGTAT
>CAMWGU010000125.1 GCA_947173895.1 uncultured Bacteroides sp.
ATATATAACAGGGTAATATCACTGATTAAATATCCGCTTGTTGTGTATTGATTCGATATACAACGAGGTTTATAAAAAAACTTTTTTTGGATAAACCTATAAAATCGATAGATAATATAGCCAATAAAACATCCTTCTATGGTACCAAAAAGGATATCTCCAGGATAGTGAACTCCTAAATAAATCCTAGAATATGAATTTAAAATAGCCCAAAAAAGAAGCATGAAAGTGAAAGATTTTCTTTTCACTAGCAACGATAAAAATATGCTTACTGCAAATGTGTTGGCCGCGTGACTTGAAATGAAGCCGAAACGTCCTCCTCTATATCCATTAACAATATCAATCATATACATGATATGCGGATCTTGTGTTGGCCGGAAACGAGCAAAAAATGGTTTACAGATTTCTGAAGCTATTTGATCTGCTAAAGTCACAACTAATGTAATCAAAATAATGATCAGCAATGCTTCTTGAATTTTATTATTCTTAATAATAATATACAACAGCATAACAATCATAGGTAACCAAATAATTGTACTGGTAGCTATCCACATAAATCCATCCCAAAATAAAGACTGACTTCCGTTCAAACTTAGTAGCAATTCCTTATCTGCTGTTATATACTGTTGTATATCCATATAGTTATGTTTTAAATAATTTCAATAATATTGGCTGGTACCCACCCTACATTTCCGTCTTCCAATTTTATCTCTTTCCATTCTTTCATCGTATTATCCTTTATTATTACTTTTTGGCCTTCATGAAGGATAAACAAATCTGTGCCGTTTTGACTGGGAGTGCTTTTAACTGTAACACTAGGAGTCATTATAATGGCATTATTATGATTAATCAATTTTGATTTTTGTTCTAAAGCAAAGATATTGGCTAAGATTGTAATAATGAAAAAACAGATTGTTGAAATAAATCCTACCTTTTTAAAGACTACATGCTTGCTAAAAATAAATAAAGATAACGCCAATATCATTAGAATGAACATAACAATAGCCATACATGCCCATGCCTTTTCATTCATTGTATTGATAAGTGATTGAATCCAAGTTATGAAAAATATTTCATGAAGTGGGATTATCTTATCAACTGTTTTGCTTCTTGCTAATTCTAGATTGAAACGGATGTCTCTATCATTGGGACTTAATAATAGTGCGCGTTCATAGTTGAGAACGGCTTTGGCTATGTAATCCAGTTTATAATAACTATTGCCTAAATTATAATAAATATCAGCAGATTCTCCTTTATTTTCCAATATATATTCATACATTTCAATAGCAGCAGCAAAATCATTTCTGATATAAGCACTATCAGCTTCTGATTTTGTTGTCAATGTTTGTGCAACGTGTGTAGATGCTACTTCTGCCTGATTTATGGCTCGTATAGGTTCTGAATCACTCTGTGCATATCCGCTGATAATAAAGTATGTTAATAATGTCAAGACAAAGTATTTTTTTTTCATTGCTATATCTCCTTTATTTTAGTGTTTTATACAATTCTCCATCTTACTGATAACATCTATTGCCGAAGAGTATACTTTATCCATAGCTTCACTTTGGCTACCTGGAGCATAACGAACGAACTCACATTCATTTAATGTTTCAATAAAATCCTTAACCAATTCGGAAATCACTCCATATTTGGCCAATTCGTCTTCTATGTTATCTTTAGATAATTGAGAGACTGGAATGTTCAGTTTGTCACTGATATATCCCCAAAGTGCTTTTAAAACTTCATCATAGAAGGCTTCTTGCTTATTTTCAGCTAGAAACTTACCTGCATTTTTCATACGCTTGGCAGCCACTTTATTTGCCTTTTTAGTACGGACTTTTGCTATATTAGTATTTTCAATAGCTTTTTTACGATAAACAATCACGGAAATGATAAATAGAAGTAAAGGAATGATATACCATAAATAGTATATCATTGAAGCAAAGAAGAAATCGTCCTTATGCCTTAAGTTGGTTTCACCCATTTTAATATAACGGATATCTTGTCCCAATACTTTTAAATCTTCTTTGTTCGTAAAATCAGCAATAACCTGATCAGCATTTCCTGCCCCTTTAGCTACCTTCAAGTTATAAGCTTCTGATTTTATTGTTTTATAACTATTGGATTTTAAGTCAAAATAGGAAAATTCAACAGGGGGAATAGTAAAGTCTCCGGCATGTCTTGCAATAGCTAAATACTCAATTATTTTATTGCCTGACAAACCTTCACGAGTTAATGTGAATTTATTGTTACTATTGGGATCATATATTTCGAAATCTTTCGGGAAAGCAATTTCTGGAGTATTGATCAGTTTTAAATTGCCTGTACCAGAAATGATTAATTTGATAGTAACAGCATCATTAGTTTCTAATTGTTGTGTACTGATGGACGAACTGATAGTGAAATCCCCCACTCCTCCGGAAAAATTTGCCGGCTTGTTATCTGGTAATGCTTTCACATTAATAACTAATTTAGGGGTTACTATACTTTTCTTCACTTCCACATAGCTATTTCCACCATTAAAGAATGCATCAAAGGGATCATCTGTTGCAATGTGCTGGGCTATCGTTCCTTCAAAAGTAATAGATGGAATTTCCATTTTACCTGACTGTTGTGGAAAAAGTACATATTGACGATATATAGTAGTATTGTAATTTTTTCCATTATAATGTTCCAACGAATAAGTTTTCTGTAAAGGAAGTTCAACTTCTTGGGTATGGAAATTCTTTAAATCTGGCATATCTCCATACAAACTTCTCAGATCGACGGCAGTATATACCTTATAAGTTAGTAAAATGGCTTCCTGTTCATAAACTGTTGTTTTATTGGCTGTTGCAGTAATAAATAAATCTTGATTTGTAATCTTATTACCAGCAGTTTGACTGCGTGAAGAAATGTTTCCACTGCTAGATTCATTTGCTTCATCAGGTGGAAGAACTTTGATTTGCACAGAATTTGATGTTTTGTTTTGTCCATCGGCCACAATGGTTGCACCAGGAATTGTATAAGTACCTTCCTTATCAGCCATTAAAATATAAGTAAAAGTGATGGTCTTGGAAGATGTGACATTTCCATTTACAATTTGTGTACTGCTTTGTTGTGAGCGGCTTGGCCCCATTAACACATTGAATCCTTCGATATTGGGTGCACGGAAATCTCTGACTTTATGCGTATTTACAGTATAGGTTAGTCGAAACTGATCACCGCTTACTACTACATTGGGTGCAGAAGCCTTAAACGTCGGGGTTTCTTCCGCCCATACTTTAAATACCGATGCTACTAATATAAATAAGAGAACTATTTTCCTCATTGTTTTCTAATTATTTTTAATTCGCCAAATATAAGCAATTACCAATCTTTATCCAATTTCTTTCCTTGAATTTGCAACCGTTTTTTCACTTTGTCCTGCACATTCTTCTCATCTTGCATTACAGCGTTCAATAATTGTTGGGCATTTTCTTTGGACATTTCGGCCTTATTCTGTTGTTGATTCTGGTTCTGCTGATTGTTCTCATTCTGTTCTTGTTGATCTTTGTTTTGATTATTTTTATCATCTTGAGGGTTCTGTTTTTGATCCTGATTTTGATTTTCTTGTTGGTCTTTCAGTAATTTTTGTGCCAACGCTAAATTGTAACGGGTTTCATCATCTTTAGGGTTATTCCGCAAAGATTCTTTGTAGGCTTCTATGCATTGTGGATATTGCTTGGATGATTGAAGAATAACTCCCATATTATGATAAATTTGAGCCAACTTATCCTTATCTTTTTCAATTTTCGAAGCTGATTCAAATTGTTCCATTGCCTCTTTTGCTTTTTGTTGCATTAAGAGCGTATTTCCTAAATTGAATATGCCATCTGTTGATTTAGGATTGATTTCTAATGATTTACGGAAATCTACTTCTGCTTTGATAAACAAACTATCGTTATATAGTTTGCTTCCACTACGTAAATAATCTCTTTCTGTCTTTTGAGCAAAAGCACTGCTTGCTGTTAATAAAAACAATAAAGTGATATGGATTTTTTGTAACATAAGCGTTTCTTATTTAAATAGTCTGACATTTTTAAAAAGCGGATTTTTCCGTTCTAGAATAAACATTTCTATCGTCAACAAAATAAACACTAACCATGCCAAGGCCTGAAATTGCTCATTAAATTCAGTATATACCTGACTTTCGACATCAGCTCTTGAAAGTTTTGCCATTTCATTGTTTAAAACCTTTTCGGCAGCATTGGTATTGTCTACACGGATATATATTCCATTACCTGCCTTTGCTATTTCCTGACACATTTGTTCGTTTAAACGAGTCACAATAACATTTTCATCTTTATCTCGACGGAAATTACTACTTCCTTTTTCTATGGGGATAGGTGATCCGTCTGGTGAACCTATTCCTAAAACGAATACTTGTATGCCCTTCTCCGCTGCTTCTTGAGCCGCTTCTACTGCTCCGCCTTCATGATTTTCGCCATCGGTAATGACAATGATAGCGCGTCCCACTCCTTCTTGAGGAGTAAAACTTTTCATTGATAAGCGGATAGCAGCACCGATATCAGTACCTTGTGTTGTTATTAATGATGGATTTATAGACTCCAAAAACATTTTGGCAGAAACATAATCACTTGTGATGGGTAATTGTGTGAAAGCATCGCCTGCAAAAACAATTAAGCCTACTTTGTCATTATTAAAAGTATCCACAATTCTAGAAATCATTTTTTTTGATTTATTTAGACGGCTTGGAGCCACATCTTCTGCTAACATAGAATTTGAGATATCCAATGCGATGACAACTTCTACTCCACTTCGCTTTACTGTTTCCATCTTTGAGCCAAATTGTGGGCGAGCTAGCATTAAGATAACCAATGTTAGTGCTGCTAAAGTCAGCCAAAACTTGATGTCAGAACGATATTTGGAAATAGTTGGCATAAGCTCTTTCAATAATGCCGGATCACCATATTTACGGATATTTTGGCGACGATGGTAATTAGAGTATAAATAGAGTACTACCAAAAACGGCAATAAGATGAATAAATATAAAAAGTTCGGGTCTGCAAATCGAAACATGATTTTCTTTTTTAAGGTATTTTCTTTAATATTGAGTTACGCAACAAAAGTTCAAGTAAGATACAGAAAAAGGCAATCCAAGCCAATAACTGATATTCTTCTTTTCGTTTGCTAAATTCTTTAATATTTAATTTTGTTTTTTCCAGTTTATCAATTTCTTTATAGACTTCCTTTAACTTAGAATTACTAGTAGCTCGGAAATAGTTTCCATTTGTTGTTCCTGCAATTTCGGTTAAAGTCTTTTCATCTATCTCAACGGGGGTATTTACATATTGTATTCCCGTGTAGGTCTGTACCGGATAAGGAGCTGTTCCGTTTGTACCTACGCCAATAGTATAGATCCTGATACCAAACTGTTTTGCTATATCGGCTGCTGTTAATGGGGAAATATCTCCCCGATTATTACTGCCGTCTGTTAGTAAAATAATTACTTTCGATTTTGCTTTACTGTCTTTCAAGCGAGTTACTGCATTGGCTATACCCATACCAATAGCGGTACCGTCTTCAATCAGTCCACGTTGGGCAATATCACCTTTTATGCTATTGAAAAGATTTAATAATACACTATGGTCTACTGTCAGCGGACATTGAGTAAAACTCTCACCAGCAAAGATTGTCAGACCAATATTGTCGTTAGGACGACCATTGATAAACTCGGCGGCCACTTGTTTGGCGGCTTCCAGTCGGTTAGGTTTCAGATCCTCAGCTAGCATACTGGTAGAAACATCCACCGTTAACATTATGTCAATTCCTTCTATTTCAGTATTTTGCCAGTTGTCTGTGGTTTGGGGACGTGCTAAAATTAGAACTACCATAACAAAAGTTATCATGCGCAGAACAAATGGGGCATGCAATAAGTAAATCTTCCAACTTTGTGGTGCTTTCATATACATGCGTGTAGTGGAAACCTGAAGTGTTGGCTCGGTTTTTCTCTGTTTCATGACATACCATATTACATAAGGTAGGAGTAGAACCAGTAGGAATTAATATTTAATATTTTCATAAATCATCAT
>CAMWGU010000126.1 GCA_947173895.1 uncultured Bacteroides sp.
CAACCGCGAAGGCGGCGACCAGCAGCGTCCGTACACTCCGCGTCCCCGTTTCAATAACCGCGAGGGCGATGACCGTCCGTACCGTCCCCGTACAGGAGGATATACCGGTCAGGGAAACAGTTATGGCAACCGTCCTTATCGTCCCCGTACGGCCGATTACAATCCAAATGCCAAGTATAGCCTGAAGAAACAGATAGAATACAAGGATATACTGACCGATCCGAACGAACCGATCCGTTTGAATAAGTTCCTGGCCAATGCCGGAATATGCTCCCGTCGTGAGGCCGACGAGTTTATCACAGCCGGCGTGGTGAGTGTGAATGGCGAGGTGGTGACCGAGTTGGGAACCAAAATCAAGCGTACCGATGAAGTGAAGTTTCATGACGAGCCTGTGAACATCGAGCGCAAGACTTATATCCTGCTGAACAAACCGAAAGACTGTGTTACCACATCAGACGATCCGCAGGAACGCAAGACAGTGATGGACTTTGTAAAGGGGGCCTGCAAGGAACGTATCTATCCTGTGGGCCGTTTGGACCGCAACACTACTGGTGTCTTGTTGCTCACCAACGACGGCGATTTGGCCTCTAAGTTGACACATCCCAAATATCTGAAGAAGAAGATTTACCATGTGTATTGCGACAAGAATGTAACCAAGGCCGATCTGGATCAGATAGCTGCCGGTGTGACTTTGGACGACGGCGAGATTTGTGCCGATGCCATCAGTTATGCTTCGGACACAGACAAGTCGCAAGTAGGTATCGAAATTCATTCAGGAAAGAACCGCATCGTGCGTCGTATTTTTGAATCACTGGGCTACAAGGTGGTCAAGCTGGACCGTGTTTATTTTGCCGGTCTGACCAAGAAAGGCCTGCGTCGCGGCGACTGGCGTTATCTGACCGAACAGGAAGTGAACATCCTGCGTATGGGTTCATTTGAATAATCCTCATGCAAGGCCTCGTTCGTCTCAAAGGGGGGATGGGGCTTATATTATATTAATGTATATGTATCCGGGCGAGTGGAGTTCGCCCCTTGCAATTGAATAAATAAAAAAGAGACAAAACAATGGAAAAAATTAGTAGAACAAAGATTGTTGACCTGTTGAAGTGCCGCGATTTTGGTACGATGGTCAATGTAAAAGGCTGGGTTCGTACTCGCCGTGGTAGCAAGCAGGTAAATTTTATCGCCCTGAATGACGGTTCTACAATAAATAATGTACAGATTGTGGTTGATTTGGCCAACTTCGACGAAGAAATGTTGAAGCAGATCACCACCGGTGCATGTATCAGTGTAAACGGTGAACTGACCGAATCCATTGGTTCAGGCCAGGCTGCCGAAGTACAGGCGCGCGAAATCGAAGTGCTGGGTACATGCGACAACACGTATCCGTTGCAGAAGAAAGGTCATACCATGGAGTTCTTGCGCGAGATCGCCCATCTGCGTCCTCGTACCAATACATTTGGCGCGGTGTTCCGCATCCGTCATAACATGGCCATCGCCATCCATAAGTTCTTCCACGAGCGTGGCTTCTTCTATTTCCATACCCCCATCATCACAGCATCCGACTGCGAAGGTGCGGGACAGATGTTCCAGGTGACGACCAAGAACCTATATGACTTGAAGAAGGACGAGAACGGGGCAATTATTTACGACGACGATTTCTTTGGCAAGCAGGCCAGCCTGACCGTGTCCGGACAGCTGGAAGGCGAATTGGCAGCCACCGCTTTGGGAGCTATCTACACGTTCGGCCCTACGTTCCGTGCCGAAAATTCCAATACGCCGCGCCATTTGGCCGAGTTCTGGATGATTGAGCCTGAAGTGGCTTTCAACGACATCACCGACAATATGGACCTGGCCGAAGATTTCATCAAGTATTGTGTGCAGTGGGCGCTCGACAACTGTTATGACGATGTGAAGTTCCTGAACGACATGTTCGACAAGGGGCTGATAGAACGTCTGCAAGGCGTATTGAAGGAAGCGTTTGTCCGTCTGCCCTATACAGAAGGCATCAAGATATTGGAAGAAGCCGTGGCGAAAGGCCATAAGTTCGAATTCCCCGTATATTGGGGAGCCGATCTGGCTTCCGAGCACGAACGCTTCCTGGTGGAAGAACACTTCAAGCGTCCGGTTATCCTGACGGACTATCCCAAGGAAATCAAGGCGTTCTATATGAAGCAGAACGAGGATGGAAAGACCGTCCGCGCCATGGACGTGCTGTTCCCGAAGATTGGCGAAATCATAGGTGGTTCCGAGCGTGAGGCCGACTATGACAAGCTGATGACCCGCATCCGGGAACTGGACATTCCGATGAAGGACATGTGGTGGTATCTGGATACCCGCAAGTTCGGTTCGTGTCCTCACTCCGGTTTCGGCCTGGGCTTCGAACGTCTGTTGCTGTTTGTCACCGGCATGACCAACATCCGCGACGTGATTCCGTTCCCGCGTACGCCGCGCAATGCTGAATTCTAATCATTCCATATAAATAAGGAAAGAAATCCTGCCCTATAACATAGAGCGGGATTTTTTTATTCGCTTATTATTTGTTTTTTTTGCACTGCTAAATTATTAAAGTTAAAACGGTATGAAAAATTTAAGATGGTTATTGATTGGAACGCTAATGATGGGAACTTTTGTTTTATGGCAAGTGGCGAATGAACTGGAAGGTGACGTGTCGATTGATTTATTGGGAGTGGAGAGTTTGGCATTTGGTGAGGAACTTCCTGAAGTCGGAATTACTTGTGGGTCGCCAGAGAATAGAGGCCGTTGTTGGGATGGTGAATGTGAGACTACTTGGACGCCATTTGGCTGGTATAAAGCATGGAATTGTAATCGTGCTACAGGAAATACTTCTGATTTTTGCAGTGATGGAGTTCCATGTTGACAAGATGTTTTTTATTATGTATTCTCGTTCCCTTAGTCTTTTGTACAGGATGTGAACAAAAGGTGCGTGAAGCTAAATATGTACGGCATTTTAATCTGGACAAATTTGCCAAAATGAATTTGTCGGATTTCATTGACAGCATATCTTTAGTTCCTTTGGCTACCAGCGACTCGTCTCTTATTAAAAAGGTGGTTCGCTTGTCTGTTGTCCATAATCGTTTTTATATAAACGATAATATGGTGAAATTATTGGTCTTTGATAGGGATGGAAAATTGGTTTCGTCTTCTGAACAGGTACATGGGTACGGTCCGGAAGAATATACAGGATGTATTGATTTTGATGTGTTGCCAAATGGTAATATCGAAATTTATGATGTGCTGAGATATAAAATCCGGGAGTATGATTCTACTTGGACAGTGAAAAAAGTCAGGGACTTTCCGAAAGCACTATTGCCTGTTTCAAATGTTTCTAAGATATCGGGAGATCTTTGTGTTTTTGAGGATGACATTTCTTTGAAGTTTTATTCGTTGGAACGTGGAGAAATACAGAAGACTCTCTCCCTAGTTATACCTAAAGGAATGTCAGCAGTTGCGAGCAATGCGGGGGTGCAGAAGATGGTAGGAAATATTTATTATTCAAGCCGGAAGCCGGAAAATGTGTTGTATCGAATAAATATAGAGACATTGGATTTGGAACCTTATTATCTTTTTGATTTCGGGGAGAAGAATTTTGAAATGAGTGATTTACCTATAGATCAGGATCTATCTTTTTATCAGAACTATGTGATGGACAGATCCGACAAAGCTTTTGTGGTGGACAAACTGGTCACAGATAACTGGCAACTATGTTTTGTGATTTATAACCGGAAAATGTGTGTGGCTTTGTATGACGAGAGAACAGGACGTCCTATGGTTTATTACAATCAAGCAAGGGAAAAGGGACAATTGATGATTCCTCATTTGTGCCAAGATAATATGTTGTATTATGTGTGTGAGCCGCAACAACTTGAATATGTAATTGATAAAGGTTTGATGTCTTCAGAGGATAGAGAAAAAATGAATAAGATTAGTGAAGATGATAATCCTGTTGTTGTATGTTATAAATTGAAATAAGTAATGAAGTCATATGTAATTCCCGTTCTTGTTATTGCTTTTGTGATGTTTGGAACTTTTTTATGACGAAAAGACACTCAGATAAGCAAATAGAAAAACTGAAAATAGATAATGCGAATTTAGTAGGGGATAAAAGATATTTTGAAACTTTAGTTGATTTTATGTCAAATAGCATAAGTATGACATTCCCTTCATGCGCAATTGTACGTGGTGCAGATACGATTTTTTCAGATAGAATTATCTCATCTTCCAAATTGTTGATTTGTATTCCGGCGACAGATGAAGTATGTATGAGTTGTGTAGATTATGCAATATCCTCAGTACAAAGTGCATTTTCTAATTTTGCAACCGATTCTTGTATAAATATTCTTTCTTTTGGATATAATCCGGATTTAAAAGAACGAATCATAAAGAAAAAGGTTTTCTATGTAGCTCAAAACGATTTATCATCTTTTTCTGCATTTAATCAAGTGCTCCCTTTTTATTTGGTAATAGATGGAGAAAAACATATAATATCTTCTTTTATACCCAATATGACATTACCGAAACTGACTCGGGATTATCTTCATAATATTCATTCTTATTTGTCTAATGAATGATATAGTTAAATTTAGTGGCTTGTTTATTGGGAAGATGTGATTAATAAGGACATTATATCAAAGAAATCCTGCTCTATAACATAGGGCGGGATTTTTTTGCATTTTCCTGTAAAAAAGTCATTTAAAAGTATGGATATTAGAAAATGTTTCCTACTTTTGTATATCCACATTACGCAATTTGTTAATTTAATATATACTACTATGAAACGGCAAACATTATTCCTATTGGTGATGGCATTTTTGCTCATCAGTACTTCGCGTGTGTTGGGACAGGAAAAATCAAGTGCTGCCCCCTTTAGTCTGAAAGGCGTCTGGCAGATGTGCTTCTATGTGTCAGGAACTCCCCAGTCGCCGGGTGAGTTGAAACCCAGCAATTCTTTTAAAATCTTGTCGGACGACGGCAAGTTTACTAACATGACTGTGATCCCCAACCATGGAGCTATCATCATCGGTTCGGGCACATACCGTCAGACAGCTCCCAATGTCTATACGGAGCATGTGGAGAAAAACCTGCACCTTCCGCAGTTGGTAGGTGTGGACAACCTGCTGGAGTTTGATGTGAAAGGTGGTGATGTCATGGTGCTGAAGTTCTTCGTCAAGACGGACAAGGACGGAAATGAAATCAACTCCTGGTATTATGAAACTTGGAAACGGGTAAAGATGCCTGCTTCCTATCCGAAGGATTTGGTGAGATAGTTTATAATTTGCCTGTAGGCAGAGCATGTTTATTATCGGGCTGCACTTTCATTGCGAAAGAGGCAGTCCGATTTTTTAGGATCAGCGGATATTTCCGGTTGGTATCCATTTCCTTTATGCGCTCGACGTGACAAGACTTTACTGCCGAAGAAAACGGTTTTGAGCGTGGAGAATACATTCATAGGGGATGTTTTAAAGGTTAACGTTCTGCAAATATACAACATCAAAAAGCGTTTGTCAAGAGGGGGCGG
>CAMWGU010000127.1 GCA_947173895.1 uncultured Bacteroides sp.
TAACAACCATTACCGAAGCATAAATGATAGTATAACTATTACTATTGGTATTCATAATGTCCGATATTTTAGTTGTTAATTGACTTCAATCTGTTCTCACGGGCGGTGATGTTCTTCTGTACGATACAGTAGTCAATCAGCGGAGCGAAGATGTTCATCAGCAGGATGGCCAGCATCATACCTTCGGGATAACCCGGATTCAATACGCGGATAACAATAGCCATCGCACCGATCAGGAAGCCATAGATGAACTTACCCTTCTCCGTACGCGCGGAAGTCACAGGATCGGTAGCCATGAACACAGCACCGAAACAGAAACCGCCTAATACGATGTGCTCATACCAAGGCAGCTGAGCCATCATGTTTTCTGCCGAACCGAATGTGTTGAACACCAGTCCCATCACAATACCGCCGACAAACACAGAAGCCATGGTCTTCCAGCTTGCCACGCCTGTCCACAACAACAAAGCGGCTCCCAGTGCAATAGCAATCACGCTGGTCTCGCCGATAGAACCCGGAATCAAACCAACAACCATATCCCACATTGTGGCAGGAGTTCCGTTCACATTGATCAGTTCGCTTGCGCCCGGAGCGGCTGTAGCAGCCTGTCCCAGCATAGTAGCACCGGTAAATCCGTCCACCACTTGTCCGCCGCCAATGCCCAAAATGCTGTTGGTGCTTACCCATACAGAGTCGCCCGACATTTTGGCCGGATAAGCAAAGAACAAGAAAGCACGGGTAATCAATGCAGGATTGAAGATATTCATACCAGTTCCGCCGAACACTTCCTTGGCAAATACAACAGAGAATGCAGTGGCAACAGCCAGAATCCACAACGGACATTCCACAGGAACAATCATCGGGATCAACAGACCGGACACCAGAAATCCTTCCTGAATTTCCTCGTTCTTCCATTGTGCCACCACAAATTCAATTCCCAGACCTACCACATAAGACACGATGATCTTAGGCAGAACAGCCAGGAATCCGTAAATAAACTTTTCAAAGAAACCCGCCTCCTGGCCTACTGCCAAAAAGTGCTGGTAACCTACGTTGTACATACCGAACAGCAATGCCGGTATCAACGCAATAACCACCATTGACATGATACGCTTGCTATCAATCGCATCATGAATGTGAACTCCGCTTTTCGAAGTGCTGTTGGGAACGAACAAAAATGTTTCGAAGCCATCGAACACCGTAAATAAACTTTTCAAAGAAACCCGCCTCCTGGCCTACTGCCAAAAAGTGCTGGTAACCTACGTTGTACATACCGAACAGCAATGCCGGTATCAACGCAATAACCACCATTGACATGATACGCTTGCTATCAATCGCATCATGAATGTGAACTCCGCTTTTCGAAGTGCTGTTGGGAACGAACAAAAATGTTTCGAAGCCATCGAACACCGAACGAAACGCATGGAGCTTGCCGCCCTCTTCAAAGTTTGGCTTTATCTTGTCGAGATAATTTCTTAACGCTTTCATTTATTAATTTGATAATTGAAAATTGAGAAATATTTTTTTATTCTCCATTCAGTTAGCACATCTCCTTGCGAAGCATGTCCAATCCCTGGCGCACGATGCGTTGCAGTTCCAATTTGGAAGAGTCCACAAACTCGCAAAGGGCAAAGTCCTCGGGAGCCACTTCGTAGATGCCGAGTGCTTCCATGCGGTCAATATCGCCGGCAATGATTGCCTTGATCAGATATTCGGGGAAAATGTTCATCGGGAACACCTTGTCATATTCGCCGGACATGATCATGTGGCGTTCTCCGCCTTTGATGCGTGCGTCCAATGCATATTCTTTCTTGCCACACAACCAGCTGAAATAGCTACGGTTTGCACTGAACTGGTCGGTTCGAGGCATAATGAAGCCTAAGAATTCATGTCGGTCGTTGCCTTCGGGGATGACGGTCAGGCCGGTAGCGTGTGCGCCTAAAAATCCGTTGGCCTTCACCTGTGTTCCGGTCAGTACGTCGCCATTAATGTAGCGTAAGTTCTTTCCTTCGTTCACACGTCCTGCAAACACATCCGTCAGCAAGGCTCCTACTTTCAGTTTGCAATAAGCCGGTTTCTTCACTTCCGATCCGGCCAAAGCCACAGTGCGGGTCAGATCCACACGGCCCGTGTTGAACAGACGTCCGATGAAGATCACCTCCTCTGCACGAAGAGTCCAGACAGTTTCACCCTTGTTGATGGGATTGATGTGGTTGATCTGAACGCCTACATTTCCGGCCGGGTTAGGACCGTCGAAAACTGTTACAGTCACATTCTTGGCATTAGTCAGTGCAGGACTCTTCTGACCCGCGCTGATATTCAAATACGTTTTTGCCATCTTGGCCAGTGCGTCCAGACCTGTCTGGAAATCTTTTTCCTGACCTTTCAGCACAAATTCGAAATCGGCAGCCAAAGGGTTAGTGTCAAATGCAGAAACGAAGATGCCTTTGGGCTTGGCATTCGGGTCAGCTACCACGGCGTAGGGGCGCTGGATAATGAATGAAAAAAGTCCGGTTTCCAGCAGGGCGGCTTTCACCTGCTCGCCTGTCAGGACCGATACATCTTTCTTTCCAAACTCTTCGTAGTCTTGCTCCTTTGCAGCTGCAATGGAGATGCTTAAGACTTTACGACGTTCGCCTCTCTCTACGCTGGTAACGACACCGCTTACCGGAGATACGAACTTCACTTCGGGGTGATTCTTGTCAACAAACAATGTTCCCCCGGCCATCACATATTCCTGTTCCTTGACCACGACCTTAGGAGTTACGCCATGAAAATCATCGGGCACTATCGCATAGATGTCCGGCTGCTTCACGTCAAAAAACTCCTGAGCGGGTTTCCCTTTCAGGTTGATGTTCAAGCCTTTGTGTAATTTAATCACATTTGCCATATTGGGTTATAAAAAATGGTTTTTAAATTTGAATGCAAAAGTACAGAAAAAAAATGTGAAAAAAGAAAGAATCGGACGGTTATTATGGAAAAAATTCAGTAATCGTAGAAACCCATCTATGGCATATATGCTAATTTTGCCGGACGATTTATAACTTGAGAGTCTTCACCTTTCCCGGGACAACAGTCAGCCGCACCGTTCCGTCGCCCTCTATCTCCACTTTCTGGTATCTGGCTTCCACCACCACTTTACCGTCCGGTTCCATCACTCCCCATTGGCAGGCATTCGCCTCGAAAGCACAGTAACCGGCCACAGGCGGACGGATATTCCGATAGCAGGGAGGAACTACGACCCGTCCGCCCCACTCCAGTCCCCACTTCATGCCCGACCGGAAAGGACGGACGTCCCTTATTTTTTCCAGCCTTCGCCGCCTTTTGTCCTCCTCGTTCTGCCTGTTCTGCCGTTCTGTCTCTTCTGCCCGCCGTGCGGCTTCTTCTTTCAGTTTTTTTACTGCCGCATCAAAATCCTCTCCGTCGGACGCATACATACCGCCGGCTATGTATTGTTTTCGCTTTCCTTTCTCTGCATGATAATACCTTCCCTGCCCGTCCATCACCACGATGCTGCGATCCGCCAGTCCACCGCAGCACCAATACACTTCCTCGTCATCCCCCTCCAGCAGGCAGGCAAACACATCGAACAAGGTGGACCACACGGGATCCACCAACCGACAGGATTTCGGAACACGGCAATCCGGTATTTTCAGATAGAAACCGCAAAAGCAGATACTGTCCTTGTGCAGTCCGCTCATGGCCACATAGGGCTGCCGCGTGCGGCTACAGAAAGTATCTCCCACCCTCAGCAGCTCCACGCTGCCATAGGCACACACCACCGGTTTTTCTTCATACGTGCGGCCCGTCCTCAGGTCCATATAGTAATCTGTACCGCTATCCTCCGCAACAGCCAGAAGTTCCCCTTTCAGAAACCTCAGGTCACGACATCTGCCGAACGTCGCTTCCGTGGTTCCGAAAGCATCCACCAGGCCTGCCTGCCCGTCTGCCCGACGGACAAGCGCACGGTCTCCCCTGATGTCGAACACTTGAAGATAACGGGATGTCACCGTAAGTTTGTTTCCACGCTTCAGGCCCCACAAACCGTTCTGCCGGTCGAAGTAGGCTTTCAAGGCTGCCTGTGTCGCCTTGTCGTCTGTCGGTTCCTTTCCGGCCACAGCCATCTGTCGGTTCCGGATGGCTTCCAGCAGCCTTTCGTGGGTGACCACCACCTCCATCGCCTCTTCATGCCACTGTCCGGCGTCTGCCGTCGCAACAGCCGTTGCCGACGACTGTCCGCCGTCCGTTCGCTGCCGCGACAGGGCGCGGCCTATTATCCGCCCTTCGAACATCGCCGCCCAGTCGCGCTCGCAAACGGGCAGGCCGAACAGGCGATACAGCCCCACATTGTCTATCAGCACACACGACTCCTTGCCTTCCCACTTCCGTAACCCCCGACCCACCTGTTGCAGATACTTGGCCAGCGAAAGAGTGGGACGGGCCAGCTGCACAAACTCCACGTCGGGACAGTCGAACCCTTCGGAAAAAATATCCACATTGACCAGCACCCTGATTCGTCCCGCCCTGAAGTCGTCCACCATTTGCCTACGCTCCCGGGTGGGCGTCCGGCTGTCGATGGCCACGGCCGCCATTCCCCGCGTGCTATAATAGGCGGCAATCCGGCGGGCATGCTCAATGCTGATGGCATACACCATCCCCTTCTTTCCGGCGGCATATTTTTCCACGCTCTCATATAGCCGTCCGATGCTTGTCTCCCGGTTCAGCACCGCGTTCATTTCTTTCACCTGAAAGTCTCCGTCCGCGCCTCGTTTTTTCAGCGAGTCTACCAGCCGCTGTTCCCTGCTGTCTGCACGGATAGACACATAATCGAACGTCGACAGCCAACCACGGTCTATAAACTTTGCTACAGACCACGAAGTTATCAGGCTGTCGAACAAGCCTGTAAATCCTCTACCGTTCAGCCGGCAAGGTGTGGCGGTCATACCCAGTTTCCGGGCGTACGGATATTTCTCCCAAAGCACGCAGTAGGTTTCCGCCAAGACGTGGTGCGCTTCGTCGATGACAATCAGGTCAGGCGCTTCGTCCGGGCTTTCCGAATGACGGGAAAGCCATTGGATGGACATCACATTCACCCGCCCGCCCTTTGCGGA
>CAMWGU010000128.1 GCA_947173895.1 uncultured Bacteroides sp.
AAGAAATCACATGGAACGGACAGCCTTTGAATGTGACTTTGAAAGATGACACACAACTGTTGGGTGAAGTAGTAGTTACGGCTTTAGGATTAAAACGCGAACAAAAAGCATTGGGTTATGCCGTTACCGAAGTAAAAGGTGACGAACTGAAAGCCGCGAATACCATTTCTCCAGTCACAGCCTTGCAAGGCAAAGTAGCTGGGGTGGAAATCTCCAATTCGGATGGTGGTATCTTCGGTGCAGCCAAGATTCAGATTCGTGGAGCTTCTACCATGGGTAATAATAACCAACCTATCTATGTAGTAGATGGCGTTATATTGGACAACAATGTATCTGGTAATGATGACCTGAACTGGGGACCTAATTCCAGTGACTATGGTAATGAATTGAAGAACTTGAATCCAGATGACTTTGAGACGGTATCTGTCTTGAAAGGTGCTGCCGCAACAGCCCTTTATGGCTCTCGCGGTCTGAACGGTGCCGTTGTAATTACTACCAAGGGTGGTAAAAGCGGTAATGGATTAGGCATCAGTTTCTCCCAGACATTCGGCATCGACCACGCATATAAAACTCCAGACATTCAGACGGTTTATGGTGACGGACCGTACGTAGGACGTTATGATGCAGACGGAGATGGCAACATTTGGCAGCCGACACAATTCCAGGTAAATTCAGCCGGACAACATACCTTAATTGGTACATGGGGAACCGGTTTCGGACCTAAATACGACGGTAGCCAAATTGAAAACTACGATGGTACAATGACCACCTATTCGCCACGCAAAAACAATATGCTGGACATGTACCAAACCGGTTTTAATACCAATACCAATCTGGCAATTCATGGTGGTAATGAAAAAACAACATTCTATGCCTCCATGTCTTACAAGCATGCTGAATCCACCACTCCCAACAACACATTCGAGCGTTACTCTTTCTTAGCGAAAGCCACACATAAGCTGAATGACTGGGTAGATGTTGCCGCATCTATCAACTTTGCCAACTCTACTCCTAGAAATGCCGCACGCAATATTGGAGAAAATTTTGTAAACGGAACATGGACTCCCAATTATGATCCCAAATATTTCCGCAACAAATACGCTGGCGAACACGGAGGATTGGCAAGTACTAATTATGGCGACATTTATGGAAATGTACCGGGTACCAGCTATTGGTTCGAAATAGATAATTATGATTATCGTCAAAAAGAAACAATTGTACGTCCGACTTTCGAGGTCAATGTAAAGATTACAGACTGGTTAAAATTCAAAGCGGATGCCAACATGAATTATTACTATAACCGAGGTGACAACAAAGAATTAGGAACAGGTTATGCTAATGACGGTGGTTATTACAAAGTTTGGCAAAATACAAAAGAACAAACCACATTCGGCGGATCGTTCACTTGGAACAAATCTATAAAAGATTATTATATCGGTGGATTTGCGCGTTTCGAATACTATAATACCAGCAGTTATGGATACTCTGTAAATACAGACGGAGGAATGGTAGTTCCCGGACAATGGTTCGTGGATAACTCTAAGAACCCTAAAAAATCGGATGGTGGCTTAAAAAGTGAAAAGCGCATGCTTTCTGCCATTTTTGCCTTAAACTTAGGCTGGAGAAATCAGGTTTATCTGGATATTACAGGACGTAACGACTGGTCTTCGGCACTGGTTTATGCCAATGGAACAGGTAATCATTCTTATTTTTACCCGTCCGTATCAGGTTCGTGGATTATAAGTGAAACATTCCGTGAACAATTGCCGGAATGGATTTCTTTTGCCAAGATTCGTGGTTCATGGGCACAAGTGGGTAATGACACCAATCCTTATTATGTAAACCAAGCATACGGATTCGGCACTATTGAGCTGCCCAATGGCGGAAATATTTATACCAATACATTGAACACGGTTATGAAAGCCGCCAACTTGAAGCCGGAACGCAAAAACGCATGGGAAATTGGTTTGGACTTCCGCACACTGAAAAATCGCCTGAACCTAGATGTCACCTACTACAAAGAAAATACAAAAGACCAGATTATGGAAATCAGCACTCCGTGGGTATCTGGTATCAGCACGAAGCTAATTAATGCAGGTAATATCCAAAACCAGGGTGTTGAACTGGCATTGAACACAATTCCTTTCCAAAACGAAGATTGGGAATGGGGACTAGACTTCACATGGACTAAGAATACAAGTAAAATTGTAGAGCTCCATCCGGACGCTGCCGAATATATCTCACTTGCCGGACAGGTAAATGCCTATGATTACCGTATCGGTTCTGTAGCCAAAGTAGGTGGAAGTTATGGTATGCTGATGACTGATATTCTTCCGGCCCGTGATGACCAAGGACGTATTCTGTTGAACTATAGCGATACACGCCGTGCCGTATATGAACGCAGAAGTGGAGTAGTTCAAGAATTGGGTGATATGCAACCCGACTTCCTGGGATCTATGTCAACCAGTCTGCGTTGGAAGAATTTAAGTTTGCATGTAGGATTGGATATGCGTATCGGAGGTCTAGTAGCCATGTATAGCAACCGTTACGGTTCAAATGCCGGTTGGACTAAAACATCTTTGAAATATCGTGACACAGCAAACGGAGGTCTGACCTGGACAAGCAAGTATGTAGGTGGAAGCTACGGAATCACTTATAACGATGGTGTAATTCTGGACGGTGTGTTCGCACCTGGAACGACAGCCACAGGTATCGATGGCAAATCGCATGACATCAGTGGCATGACCCATCAGCAAGCTATTGATGCAGGTATCATCGAACCGACACATGCCGGCGCATATCATGTGTTCAGAAATTCTTGGGGAGAAGGTGTCATCAATGATGATTGGGTACATAAATTGAGTTATGTAGCTCTTCGCGATATCACATTATCATATCGCATGCCTAACAACATAGCTTCAAAAATCGGAGCCAAAGGTTTGAACCTAAGTTTGGCAGCTCGTAATGTGGGTTACATTTACAACTCATTACCTAATAATGTTCACCCAGAAAGTGTTCGCGGTAACAGATCGGCAGAATTCCGTATCCGTGGTTATGAACCTTATATCAGAAACTATACGTTCACTATCAATGCAGAATTCTAAAGTAGAATGACCTAACAATATAAACTTGAATTAATATGAAATTAAAATATTTATTTGCTTCATGCATATTGAGCGCAGGGCTTTTTAGTTCTTGTGCCGATGAGTTTAAAGATTTGAACTCAAGTGAAGGTGATATATCAACTCCTAATATCCGTTTCTTGTTCACGGAATGCCTCTATCAGTTCGAACCGATGGATTATTCCGCATGGTTTTATGACTTTCCACGTCTCGGTATCTGGGGACAATGTATTGTCAATCCTGTCGGCAATTTGGACAGCTTCAATCTGATTACGGAACAAGGAAGTACAGGATCGAACATCTACGACACCTTACGCATGATCAATGATTTGCGTTATCAAATTTCCCAAATGTCTGACGAGGACAAAGCACGCTATGAATACATTCAGTACTTGTGTAATCCGTTGGCAGTCTTTTTGGCAATGGGTGACAGCGACATGTATGGTTCCATGCAATACACAGAGGCCGAAATGGCTCGCTATGGTGGTACATTATATCCCAAATTTGACACTCAGGCTGAATTATACGACTATTGGCTGAAAGAATTGGATGAATCCATCAAGTATCTTACCACAAATAAGATCAGCGATGTGCTAGGTTCTCAGGATTTTGTTTATAATGGGGACATTAGCAAATGGAGTAAATTTGCCAATTCATTGAAACTGAAACTGGCAGCCCGCCTCATCAACAAAGACAAAACCAAAGCCATTAACATTGTAAATGAAGCGCTGTCCAGCCCGGCAGGCCTGTTGGAATCGGCAGCCGATGACTTTATTTATAACCGAGGCAGGACGAACAATCACTGGAATAACAATTTCCCTCATGGAGCAGGGCATGATTTATTAATTGAATTCATGAAGGAGAACCGTGACACACGTTTGTTGAGCGCGTTCACTAAAAATGAATTTAATGGAGCGGTAATGCAGGCATTCTTGGATCAGGGAAAAGAAATTCCTCCTTATATTGCAGAAAATGCGATTATTGAAAACGGCGTATTCAAAGGTTGGACAGGTCCCGGCGAACCATGGGTACGTTATTATGGTGCTCCCTTGAAGATTGGTGCCGGATTGGATGACAATAACAAATGGATTTTTGACCCGACTGGTTTATTGTTCCAATTAAAAACATCAGCAGGTGGAACTAGAGACTACGAAGCTCTTTCAATGCGTAATCAAGAATTGGTAAAAGGCATTTATGATTTTACTTATCCCGATGCACCGGACGTGACACCTGACAAGGATATTCAAACAACCCCATGGTATGGTATCTATTTCTCTGCAGCAGAAGTACAATTGTTGCTAGCCGAATTCAAGTTACTAGGAGCCAATGCGCCAAAATCCGCTCAAGAGTATTTGACCGAAGGTTGCCGTTTGTCCGCTTATGTTTACGACAAAGCAGCAGAACTTAATCAAGTTCCTTATTATTCGCGCACTTGTGTAAACGATCCATTTGATGCAACTATCAAGATTAATGACACCATGGTTAATGAAATGCTGTCACATGATGCATTCAAATTAACAGGTGACACGAAATCCGATTTGGAAAAAGTATATATCCAGCAATACATTCATTATATAATGAATCCTCTTGACCAGTTTGTTAATATACGTCGCTCAGGTGTACCAATGAAAAATAGTGCGTTGTTACCTTGGGAAGATTTCAGTGATTTGCAAGATTATTCCATTTTGATTCCGAGACGTTTCAAAGTAAGCGAACCTGCTCCTACCGATAAGATGAAAGACATCATCATTGAAGCATACAAAGCGCAAGGATTCTCTTATGGAACGGATAATGCGGATCCTGACAAATTAAATAGCCAACGTGTTTGGATTGATAAAGAAAATCCGCAATTCGGTGAAGGTCCAAAATTATAATCCCTAAATTAACGTCAATTCGATATAAGTATTAAATTTATCCGTTTGAATATTAGGAA
>CAMWGU010000129.1 GCA_947173895.1 uncultured Bacteroides sp.
GTCGAACGAACGCCAACGGATCAAATCCGCGAAACGTTGTCCTTCACTGAAAAGTTCGTTCATACGTTCACGACGAATGTTATACAAGGTTTTATCCACCATGGTAGTTCCTGAATACACGCCGAAATCCTTTTCTTGGGAAAGGTCGGTAGCAGCAATTGTTGCGTCAATATCCGTGCTCACTCCGGCACGTTCACGCAATTGCATCCAATATTTTCTAGCATCAGCATCCAGTGTTCCATTCTTTTCATAACAAGCTTCTATGTAGTTCAACAATGCTTCTGCTGTACGGAAAATAGGGCAAGCATTGGTACCACGTATCTCATCATTCGGAGTTTGGGCATAGTCATATGTATAATACTTACGCGGCTGATAGCCTGTGACGCAACGTGTTTCCTGATTGGAGTTGTCAATACCGGGCTTCGTGAACATCTGGCCGTATTGAGGTGCAGTAGGATCAGAATCAAGCAGCGTGCTTTCGCTCCAAACAAAAAGCTGAAGACGTTCGTCGCGGCCGGCCTTCACATCATCGATGCTGACATCACCCCGATAGTCATTGCTGGCATAAATAGGCAATCCGTTCTTCATCAAGAAAGATTCTGCAAAGGTACGGGTATAACCATCGGCACAACCGGTCTTCACACGATAGGGTGCATTGTGGCTGACGCTCAGGCTATAGTTGTATTGCTTCCACAACAAGACTTCAGGAACATTGGCCAATGAAGGTTGGCTATACATTTCGAAATACTCGTTCCAACCTGTGATGACACCCGTCTGAGGTTCTATTACGTGGTTATTGGCAGTGAGTTGCGCATTTTCGGCTATTTGTTTGGCAGCATTCATAGCTTCTGTCAGGAAGAAGTTCACTTCACTATCACTGTTGAAAGTCTTTCCACTGTTGTAAGGCATATCTTTGCCCGGCCAGTTGCTATCTCCCGGCACACGTCCGCTTCCCTTATGATACTTCTCAAAAGTGGCTTCGAACAGGGCTACTCTGGATTTAAACAACAAGGCTGTCTCTTTATTGACACGCTGGCCATTGAATCTGCCTCGGTTTGCCAGGTTTGAAATGGCTTTATCCAAATCTTCCAATATGAAGCGTGCCACTTCATTACGCGGATTACGCTTACTGTTTTCTACGATGACATCATCTCTGTCTTCCAAAACTTCGGTAATTATGGGCAAATCACCATAATAGGCCAACATTCGGAAATAACACAACGCACGGAAGAAGTAACCCTCTCCGATATAGTTCTTTATCAGTTCGGCATCGCCTGAAATCGTTCCGTTTTCAAAACCGGTAACTGCCTTCTCCAAGAAATAGTTGTAGATGCGTACTCCTCCGTAGTATCCCTGAAGAACCTTTCCGGAAGAAACTTCCCAGTGGTCATCGGCAAAAAGAGTGGTACTACCGTTCAAACTGGACAACATGATATCGGTATTACCGTCAGAGCGTGCCATACCGTCCGTATAACTCTGCGTGTGATACATTTCACCGCTATAGGGAGCAACCAGATATGCACTATAATAATTGTTCAAGTAAGTAGCCAACTGATCGGCAGATGTATAGAATGATTCCGGTGTGATTTGGCTTACAGGATCAAGATCAAGCAGGTCGTTACATGAGGTGGTACTCATGGCTGTAGCACCCAGCAAAAGACATAATCCGATGTGTTTTGTATTTATTTTCATATTCTTTTTCTTATTATGATTTAAAAACTAAGATTTACACCCACAGAGATGGTACGTTGCAACGGGTAAGTTTTACCACTTCCCCAACCTTCGTCACCATATCCTCCGAATGCTTCGGGATCGAAGATGCTTGACAAACCTGTAATGGTGAATAAATTATCGCATGACAGATAGACACGGCAATTGCTGATTCCGGCCGGTGACAACAGAGATTTCGGCAAAGAGTATCCCAACTGAATATTCTTGCAACGAAGATAGGCGGCACTTTGCAGATAACGTGTCTGTGTCTGTTGGTTCTTCGTGATACCACCCATATAAGGTTTGGGATAATAAGCGCCGGTGTTCTCTTCTGTCCAGTAGTCCAGATGCTCTTCAAAGCAAGCACTTTGCCACTGGTTGCCCTGTGCTCCCCAGAAATAAGCATCTCCTGCTCCAAAGTTCCAGTCACGCTTCAACACACCTTGGAAGAATACTGAGAAGTCAAATCCTTTGTATGCTGCATCCAGGTTCAAACCTACGCGATAGCGCGGAGTCGCATTACCGATACGTTTCAAGTCACCGTGATCTTTCAAAGTGCTTGCACCGGAATTGACAATACCGTCACCGTTCAAATCCTTATACATGACATCACCTGCACCCCAGTTGCTTCCCCAGTTGGGTTTATTGTTTGCCAACCAGTTGTCCATTTCATCTTTTGTGGCTGCCAGGCCTACACTTTCATAACCCCAGATTTCATTCAGGTACTTGCCGTTATAGTAACCGCCAATACTTTGATTTTCGAAGTCACCGTCATACGGATAAGACAGAATCTTGGAACGGTTGTCCGAGATATTGAATCGTGCACCGTATGTGAAGTCATTAATCTGATCGCGCCAGCTGAGTTCCAATTCCCAACCTGTAGTACGCATATCGCAGTTGTTGGTATTCGGTGCATTAGTACCCAAGACAGAACCCAGGATAGGTGCCGGGCCAATCATATCTTTCGTAGTACGGCTGTACCAGTCGAAAGTACCGGTCAGACGATTATTGAAGGCTCCGAAATCGAAACCGATGTCCCATGTTTCTACCGTTTCCCAAGTCATGGTAGCATTCACAATGCCGGGCAAGGAAGATGTATTCTGTTTTTCTCCATTAATCAGCCAGTTGCTGTTTGCAGAGCTGATGGCTTGCTGCTGGTAGAACGGATACCAATCCCAGAAACTGCTATAATTGGAGCTGGTGTTACCCAATTGTCCCCAAGAAGCACGAAGTTTCAATGTATTGATTGTTTCACTTAGTTTCTCAAAGAAGTTCTCACGGGCAATGTTCCATCCCAAAGATAACGACGGGAACCATGCCCAACGCTTGTCGGCCAAGAAACGTGAAGAACCGTCATAACGGATATTGAACTCTGCCAGATACTTGCCGTCATAGTCATAATTGAAACGTCCGAAATAACCGGCTGTAGCACGGTTCCAATAGCCGTCACCATTCTTCTTGTTGCTCTGTGCCTGGCTCAGGAAAGTCTTGTCTTCTGTAGTCAGATTCGTACCGCTGCCCCACATGTTGTCTTGGTTATAGCGCTCATAGTTCACACCCACCAATACTTTTCCGTTGTGTTTTCCGAAGCTGCGAGCATAGTCGCTATAGACATTCACCGCATAATAGTTTTGTCTGTAGCGGTTGTCGTACACATAAGTCACTGTTCCGTATCCGGAGTCACGCAACATCGGTTCGTTGGCTACATTGTAATTGTAAATAGGAATTTGGCTCTTGGTAGTCTTGTTATTGGTAAGACGCAAAGCACCTTCTGCATAAATGTTCCATCCTTTCAGGGGGGTGAAGGTGAACTTCAACTGTTGAGTGAACTCATCGTTGTTCTCCTTATAGATACCACCGTCTTCCAATTCATAGATTTCCATTTCGGCCATCCAGTTTCCATTCGGGTCAACAACCGGACAAGAAGGCCAGCGGCGTGCAATGTTGTGGAAGAACAAACCTGTCAGATACTGAGGTTTCTCATAATCCTTGCGTGTCCATTTGGTAGAGTAATCCAAACGTGCCCATGAAGCGAGTTCGGCTCCGATTTTGCTGTTCAATGTGTAACGGTCCAGTTCATCGTGTCCGTGAGCAATCAAACCGTTCTGCAACAGGAAGCTTCCGCTGACTGACCAATTGAACTTTTCGTTACCGCCACTCAAGCTCAGGTTATGCTGTGTAGAAGGTACATTCTTCTTATAGAATTCATTAAACCAGTCCGTATTGGCAAAAGCAGAGCCATAGTTGTTCCACTTTCCGTTCGACGGATTGGCTGTTGTTCCCCAATATTCCGGCTGGTTGGGGTCTGTGAATTCGCCGTTCATGTACTTCTTGATGTTCTCCATCGTTACATCGTTGAAGATATTTGAACCTCCGGCGTTAACATTTGCCGCATTGAAGTAAGTGGCAAATTGCAGCGAATTGGCCATCTTAGGCACCTGTGTCGCAGTGCTGAAACGAACGTCACCCGAATAAGTGACCTTCACCTTGCCGGCCTTTCCACTCTTGGTTGTAACCAAAATTACACCAAATGCAGCACGCGAACCATAGATAGAAGCCGAAGCCGCATCTTTCAGTACTGATACGCTTTCTACATCATTGGGGTTCAATGAATTCAAATCTCCTTCTATACCGTCAATCAAAATCAAAGGTCTGTCCACAGAACCGTTACCGATAGAACCTGTACCACGGATATTAATGCTCATGCTGGTATTAAGGTCACCACCGCTTGAACTGGTAGAAAGGTTCAAACCGGGAATGGCACCTTGTAATGCCTGGCTCACATTGGCAACAGGACGCGATTCAATCACGTCTGAATTCACCATGCTTACTGCACCTGTCACATTCACTTTTTTCTGTGTTCCGTATCCCACTACTACCACTTCGTCTAATACTTTTGTATCGTCATTCAAGGTAATGTTCAATGGAGTTCCTGTCCATTTTACCTCCTGTGTTTGATAGCCAACAAAAGAAATGATAATCACGCTTCCCTTGGGTACATTAGAAAGAGAGAAATCACCGTCGATTCCTGTGATAGTTCCATTTGTAGAACCTTTTACTACCACAGATGCACCGATGACCGTTTCGCCTGTAGCATCCTTTACAACTCCGGTACAAGTACCATTTTGCTGAATCACTTTTACATCCGTTTTTCTTTCTCCTTGCGTGGCGTAAACCGTTCCGTTACAAATAGTTGATAAGAACAGTAGGGCACCTACGGACTTTAGATACTTAATCATATTATGATTTTTAAAGGTTTTAGAAAAGCAAAGGCTCTTAAAGTATAAAGTTCCTTTAGAACTTGTGCTTTTCGATAAAATTTAGATTTCGATGGCAAATA
>CAMWGU010000130.1 GCA_947173895.1 uncultured Bacteroides sp.
TCATCCTTTCATTTTGGGCAAAACCGTCTATCAATCAACCGGTTAAAAATGACAGTACATCCTCTCACGACTCTTTCAGCCACAGGCATGAGTCCTTTCACATCTGCCCTCGGCGGTTTCACACCATGCTGCCTTTGTGTGCCGATGAAGGGAGGATGAAAGGGGGATGAAGGGACCCGACGGAATGTCCTCTCACTCTCGGAATCCCCATCGACAGGGTGTTTCGGCGGATGGTGAAAGGATGAAGAGAAAAAGCAGAATCACGCCAATGCTGTATCCTGTATGAAGGGGCAACCATGCAAAAAATAATGGTTTCGGATAATGTCGGGCCGGAAAGCAACAAGACTTGGAAATACAGATGCTATCGGTTGCGATGTTCCTATGATTATATCGGACTGACGTAATATTACCCACACAAAAATCACATATCCTCCAATGTCAGACAGGCGGTTTCAATTTCGCATTTGAAAAACAGTTTTGTCCGTATGGTCTCCACTTTCTGATGGAATAGTTCCGGCTTGAAATTCTTGCCTTGCCGCTTTACCTCCGCAAGAAACACCTTCTTCTCGTCTGCATATACGGCTACGATGTCAATTTCATTCTGTTCCTTGCCTTTAGCAGCCTCCCACCAGGATCCGATTGTACGGAACAATTGCTTTTCCTTCAGTTGCTTCTGAAAATACTTTTCCAATATCAGACCGGAATAGGTCGGATAGTCCGCTTTCACGATTTCGGCCAAATGATTGAATAGTCCGGCCTGCACCAGGTCTTGGTTCTTGACAAGGTATCTGAACCAGAAACGGAGGAAATTGTCGGCGATTTCATAGCGTACTGTCTGGGTTCCTTCTTTTGAAAGGACAGGCCTTTTTTTGGCAATAACTTCATAATCCACCTCAAGCCGTTGGAGCAGTCCTCCGACGCTTGCATTTCCGATAGCTTCGGATATTTCGGAAGTCGTATTCCTGCCCGAAGCGATGGCCGAAAGAATGGAATAGTAATTGCCATATTTCTTGCCGAACTCCTGGATAAGCAAAATATTTCCTTCCTCGAGAAAAATGGAATTGGGCTGGGAAAGGCAGTCTATCATATCGTTCATGGTATAGCATCCTCTGTCCAGCAATATCTCAATGTATTTGGGCACTCCGCCGGTAAACGTATATAAAGCCAACAGATCATCATTCTTGTAATCGGGATGATAGTCTGCCAGTATTTCTTTCAAGACCGATGTGGTGAAAGGCTGTAACTTAATGATGTTGTCACACCGTCCATATAAAGGTTCCTTCTATTCCATAAAGATGCGGTGCATCAGTGTATAGACGGAACCGCTCGCTATAAAGTTTACATGGGTGCTGTCCTTGTACCTGTCCCATATATCCTGTATCCTGCTATAAATGGCAGGATTGATATAAAAGAATTCTTGAAATTCATCTATTACCAAGTTGAAGGAGAGATGCCTGCCCAAACCCATCAGCATCTCGAACAAGCCTGCAAAAGAAGTCATTTCGGTAGGAATATACGTGTTCAATGCCTTGGCGGCTGTCTGAGCGAACTGGGCGCACAAAGATGCTTCGTTGCTTCTGCTCACAAAAAGATATACGTCCTACAGTTTTGGTACCGTTTTATCTACCCGAATCTTGACTTGGTGGAAAATTATCGGTCGGACTTGTTGCTGGATATTGTAAGAATAAGGATATGATGTTTATGCCGGCTTGGTATTGGGACAGTATTTCCAACAAAAACTGCGCGAAGAGGACCGTTTCACGATGATTGGGAACTAGGGGGATTCAAAGGGGGAGAATGCTTAGACGGCTATGCTATTTCTACTGCGGCATATTTATGGCGAATTGCACAAAAAAAACAGAGGAAAGAATCATTCCCTTTTTTGAGAATGAATCTTTCCCCGTTTAGATTTATAAGAAACTATTTCTTATTTCAATGTTTATCGCTTGTTTACAGTCATTGCATGTTCGATAACAAATTCATGTCCGTACATGTCATAAACAGTAATCTTCAATGTAGAAGGAACAGCAGCGGTCGGGTTAGTTTCGCTAGACTTCTTAGTAGCTGTGAAACCAAAAATTTGCTTACCATTCTTTTCGTATTCTACTACAAAGTATTCATCTACAACCTTATTGCCATCAGAAACTAAATGAGCTTCTTTAATCTTCAAGCTTGATTTGTAAGGATCAACCAAGAATGCGCTATACAAACCATCACGAGCACTGATACCCTTGATGTATTTAGCATAGTTATCAGTTGTAGGAACATCACCGTCATAGCTGTTAGTACCATAAGTCAATGTAGTAGCGTAAGGCATAGGCTGTGTATAGTTGCCCTTATCATCCTTTTTAGTCAGACCCAAGTCTTCACGAGTTGCCCATCTCCAAGTATATGTATCATTGTAGATGCAGTTGAATACAGTCGGGAATGAAACAGCATCTACTGTATAAGCTACAAGGTTACCATTAGCATCTTTCTTTTCAGAAGAGATTACACCATAGTTGTAAACAACCTGTGTATTATGTTGAGTTTCGTTATTAATGTAACGTTTTTCAACGGTCAAATTAGCATTACCAGTTACTGTGTTGTTTTCATTCTGTTCTTTGCTTGCATTCCATTTAGCTTCTGCGAATGTAATGTGATAATCTGCACCACCTACTTCACCAAAATTGAAGACATGATCCATATCCATTGTACCTACGTTAGTATTGCCTTCTGCAACAGCGGCAGCCCATGAATTCGGAACTAAGTAGCAGTTGTAAACGCCTTGAGCATCCAATTGGTTAGTCTTAACAGAGAATCCTGCAGGAATTACTGTAGGCAATACTTTCTGTACTTTAATAGTGCTTTGTGACAAGAATGTACCTTCTGCATCGAAGAATTTAACAACACCTTCGTACACTTTGTTATCCTTCATAGTCTGGAGGTTTACAGTAGCATTCAATTGGGCAATAGCCACTTCGCTATTCTTAGTTGCAACAGTCTTTCCGTCAGCTTTGAAGAATTTGAATGTGCCATTATTCAAAATGCTAGCCTTAGATACATTGATGTTGATTTCGTCCTTAGCGTAAACGCTCAAATCAAACTTAGCAGCATTAGCGGGAACGCTAAATTTATCTTTACCAGAGTAAGCATATTCAATCGGTGTGGCAACATGCTTGTTAGGAGTGATAACATAGCTTGCTGTCTGAGCGATTTCAGAATTTCCACCGGCTTTCACCCAAACAATTGTACTTTGTTGCTGACCATCGAAACCTATAGCTGTAACCTTCAAGGGAACAACTACGCCTTGTGCATGAGCACCGTTGATGGTAATGTCAAACACGTTAGTTTGGCTTACAGTATTTACACCTGAGAATGTCATACCTTTTAAGGCAGCCTTATCTGTAGTAGATAAATTTGCATTATTCATATCTACAGTCACATAGCTGGCCAGTACTGAGTTACATTCCGGATTTACAGCAATTTGGAAAGCTTCACCTACCACAACAGGATAGCATCTCTCATCATTAGGAGTAGCACCACCTCTATAGTTAGAGTAATATGCTAGATAATCTTTTTTCTCAATAGATGACTTGATAGTTGAATTAAAGGCAAGATTGCAAAGTCCTTCCCAAGTTCTGTATGCGCCAACTGATAAATCGTATGTAGAAGTTACAGTACGACCTTCTTTAGTTGCTGCTATAGCAAAGCGTACTTTATAGTTGTCAGTGCCACTGACTTCATTGCCTTCACCATCATTCCCAGTCCAAGTATATTCATCTCCGTTTACTGCTTTTGCAAAGGCTTTCAAATCAATACCTTTTTTCAAGCTTGCAGTAACTGCATGTAATCCGCTACCTGCAACAGAACGAACCAATAGACCATTATATTTTTCTACTTTCAAATCTAAATAAGCATCCAAGCTTTCACCTTTAGAATTAATCAAAGAAAGCATTTCCGGTGCTACAGCAGCGTTAGCAGGAGCAACAGAAATCAAGAATGTAGTAGATTTTGAGAACAATTCATTAGCATTGAGGGTCAATTCGCCGGACAATCCTTTACCAAAGGTAATTGTTTCAACTTTCTTACCATCTACAATCCAGCTAGAAGGCATTTGATTATAATAAATATTCACCCAAGAATCTGAATAATATGTATCCCGTCCACCTTCATCTCCATATCCTCCTTGAAGGTCAATGCTGGTAATCATCTCGGTAGTCAATCCTGTCATCTTTTCAACTTTTTCAGTCAAAGAGTTGATAGTTTTAGCTAACTCAGCTTTTTCTGCATCGAATTTAGCACCTATTGCAGTTTCCAATTCAGATTTTACTTTAGCTACTTCATCCTGAGCGGCTTTAATAGCATCCGCTTTTGCATTAGCAGCATCTAATGCAGCTTGGGCAGCCTTGGCAGCAGCTTCAGCAGCAGCTTTTTCTGCGTCACTTGCAGTTCCTGCAATACTATTTGCTTTGGCCAAAGCTTGTTCTGCTGAAGATTTGGCAGCGGTAACATCTGCTTGGGCTGTAGCTAGCGCAGACTGTAAAGTAGCAATCTGGGAGGCCATGTCTTCCTTGGTAGCCAGCTTGTTGATTTGTCCTTGCAAGTTTTCGATGTCATCATCATAGTCTTTACAAGATACAAATGTTCCTGTCGAAGTTACCATTAAGGCTCCGAACAGGATTGCACTTAAAAATTTTTTGTTCATAATAGAAAAACTTTAAATTTATAAATTTAAA
>CAMWGU010000131.1 GCA_947173895.1 uncultured Bacteroides sp.
GGAATGTTAAAACAAAAATATTTTCTTACGGGCATTTTTATTTTATCGGCTGAAAGACAGCCGATAAAATTGGCGTGGTGGGAAATAGTATGGTTACATTTTGTTTTTATTTTTTTGATATTCACCTGGTGTAATGCCATAGTATTTTTTAAATGTTTTGCAAAAGTGTGCGTTATCAGTGAAACCCAGTTCAAAAGCTATCTCTTTTATGGTTAATCTGTTATCTCTCAGTAGTTGAAGTGCGGAATTCATCCTAAGCAGGATAATATAGTTTGTAGGTGTAGTCCTGAATGTCAGCTTAAACATTTTATGAAAATAATTCGGTGATACATTACATATGCTTGCCAGTTCTTTCAGATGGATATTGGTTTTATAGTTTACATGTATGTAGTGAATGGCCGGTTCCAGTCTATAGATCTTTGTAGAAGTAGGACTAATGTTATAGTTCATTATAAGCCTTGTTATTATAGTTTGTATTAAAGCTTGTACATGCATTATAGACAAAACATATTCCCAAGATGAGAATTCCGTACTATTCAGCAGAATATTGATATATTTTTCCATACCTATGAGAGAGAAGCCGTTAGAATCAATTTCTACAACAGCTGGCAATTCAAGTAATCCAAGATAAATCATAAGATCCTTGGGAAGAAAGTGAATCCAGTGAGTGGAAAATGATTCTTTACAATACTGTTTACTCAGTTTGCTTCCGTTAATAAAATACGTTTTCCCCTTTTCCAACATAAAGTCATCCAAATTGCTGCATACGTGTACATTACCCTCTGTTAGATGGTATAACTTGAAGCAATTGTCTATTTCTGTATGTTGTTTATTCCATGTTCTGTTCCCTGAATGAAATCCTCCAGCTAGTAATTCGTATGTTTGATTTAAGTATATCATATGTTTTCTTGTGATAAAGGATAAGATTTTACAATAATAGTTCATTTTTTTACAAAAACAAAATGTTGTAAATAGTTATTTTTGCAAATACTAATGAAGAATATTCCAATTTTTTACAATCTGTGATACAAAAACAGATATAAGGAGGAATGATAATTATACAAGAAATAACAATAATGAAAACAAGAAATTTATTTTTTTCAACATTTTTACTGATTTCAGGCTATACAAGTGCTCAGGTTGCAGCTCCAGCACCGGTCTATCCGTTACCAAGTTCTGAACATATGGAATGGCAGCGTCTGGAACAATATGCCATGATTTGTTTTGGAATGAGTACTTTCAATGACCTGGAATGGGGATATGGAGATACCCCCCTTGAGCATTTTGCTCCGATTGGAGGAGATATTGATGCAGAACAATGGGTAGAAGTATGTAAGAAATCCGGAATGAAGGGGGTACTTATTGTAGCCAAACATCATGACGGATTCTGTCTGTGGCCTTCTAAATATACAGATTATAGTATAAAGAACACTTCGTGGCGTCAAGGTAAAGGTGATTTGCTGGACGATATTCATAAAGCCTGTCAAAAACACGGTATGAAATTTGCGCTTTATCTTTCTCCTTGGGATCGTCATCATGCCCAATATGGAAAGAAGGAGTATGTAGAATATTTTCATAAACAGATTCGTGAGCTTATGGAGCGTTATCCCGATACGTTTGAATATTGGTTTGACGGTGCCAATGGAGGAGACGGTTATTATGGAGGAGCCCGTGAGAATCGAACAATTCCCAATCTTGAAGAATACTACAACTATCCCAATGCTGTGAGAACCATTAAGGGCATTGCTCCGCAAGCGATGATATTCGGTGGAACATGCGGTGATATCCGCTGGATAGGTAATGAAGAAGGCTGGGCTGGCGAAACCAATTGGGCAATGATGCCTGGACTTGATGACCCAAACGCTGCGAGTGTATCTCCGACCACAGGCTGCGAAACGGGTTCAATGTGGATGCCAGGTGAAGTTGATGTTTCCATACGTCCAGGATGGTATTATCATGCTTCTGAAGACAATAAAGTGAAATCTGTAGCTCAGTTAGTAGATATCTATTACCAAAGTGTAGGACGTAATGCCAATCTTCTTCTGAGTTTCTGTCCAGACCGTAATGGACGTATTCATCCGATTGATTCAGTTCGGGCTATTGACTGGTGGAAGACAATTCAGCGTGAATTGAAGGACAATATACTGGTTCATGCCAAGGTTACGGCAGATCAGGTACGTGGTCAGGGGTTTGAAGCTTCCCGTGTCAGTGACGGACGTTCCGATACCTATTGGGCAACGCCTGATGGTGTGTCAGCCGGAGTACTTATGTTTACGTTTGATACACCTCAGAAAGTGAATCGTTTGTTGCTGCAGGAGTATATTGAACTCGGACAACGTGTTGCTTCCTTCAAAGTAGAATATCAGACGTCTGACGGAACATTTGTTCCTCTGCCACTTACAGAGAAGACAACAACTATCGGTTACAAGCGGATTCTTCGTTTCAATACGGTCGAAACCAGTGCTCTCCGTGTAAACTTTGAGCGGGCCAAGGGACCTTTGTGTATTGCCAATGTAGAAGCATTTCTTGCACCCAATCTGATGGTAGAACCAACTATCCGCCGTGACGCAGACGACCGTATAGTACTAACAGCCAATGACAGCGAGAGTGAGATTTATTATAGTACAAATGGCTCGGCACCGCAAGTGGGCAAAAACAGATATACTAAACCCTTTGTGTTTAATAAGCGAGGTGAAATCCAGGCAATAGCCTATGACAAGAACTTTAAAAAACAGAGTGAGGTAGCCACTCAGAAATTTGATCTTCCAATGCGTAAATTCCGTCTGCTGGGCACTGACAGCCGTAATCTTTTTGATGGCGATCCTCGTACGGCAGACTGGTTTACTACGGGCTCTGCTACGATTGATATGGGAGAAAAACACACCTTGACAGGAATCACTTATCTGCCCGAACAAAACCGTTGGACCTACGGATATATTCACCGTTATGAAGTGTGGGCTGGAGAGACAGAGGCATCCCAAAAGAAGGTAGCCGAAGGTGAATTCTCAAACATCAAGAATTCTCCAACTTTGCGGGAAGTCCGTTTTGCTCCTGTTAAGGCTCGTTTCATAACTCTCAAGGCTATTCAAATCGTAGATGATGTGAAACGATTTAATATTGGCGAGTTCTCTGTAATTAGTAAATAATATAAGGATATGAATACTATCATACGATTCGGATTTATTGGGGTTGCATGTTTCCTAATGGCTTGCAGCCATCAGAATGCTAAAAAGACAGCCGATGAACCGATACAGGCATTTTGTATCGATTTTAATTGGAGCGGTAAAGGATATGCAGGTCTTTCATTACCAGAGGACTATTCCAAAGCAGATCCTAAACAACATTTTGAATGGTACAAGGCTCATGGCGTAAATACTATTCAGAGTTTTTGTGTAAGCCATAATGGTTATGCATGGTATGACAGCGACATTGTCCCTAAAGTCCCGGGACTACGTTCAAACTTCTTGAAGGACTTGGTAGATATGGGACATCGTGAAGGAATAAAAGTGATGGGATATTTTTCACCAGGGACCAATGTTCGATGGTTAGAGGAACACCCCGATGAGGTTTACGATAATCAGACAATGTTCCATATTGTATACACATCTGAGTATTTAACATACCTGGGCAATGTCATTTATGAAGCTGTCAGCAAAACCGGGATAGATGGTTTTATGATTGATGCCTTATTTACAGCGCCGCGTGATTCTCTAGAAACAATGAAATGGATGCCATGTGAACAACAGATTTATAAAGAACTATTTGGAGAACCGTTCCCGGGAAAAGAACATATCACGGAAGAACAAGTGTTGGAATATAAACGCAGGGCAACAGAACGATGCTGGGATACAATATACCAGTCAGCCAAAAGAGCTAATCCCAATTGTATTGTATGGCTTACCTGCCATGATCTGACACACCCTCAGATTCGTCCCGGCAGTAGAATCTTCAAGCAGGCTGATTGGCTGATGAGTGAAAATTCTGATGCAAAATATCTTAAGATTATACAAGATGCCATTGGAGCACACACACAGTTAATTCAGTGTATTTCCGGATGGACTAGTCATGATGCCAAATCACTTCTGAATCAGAATGATGACATCAAACGAGGCTGGTATGGTTTTGCATGGCCAGATTCAGCTACGACTTTACCATACACCATTGAAAGTGCACATGGAGATTCACGTTTCAGTCAGAATGCCATAAATATTGAGGAAATGGCTAAGTTTTATAAAGGAAATAAAATTTCATCAAACAAGAATATTAAGTAAATATACTGAAGAAATTCACTGAATCTTCAGGAAATGAATTGGTCAAAAAATAAAAGTGCAATTTAAGAATAGAAAGATAATGGATTATCTTTTATATTTCTGTATACTTGAGAACTTGGTCTGCTGAAAATCAGTAATAAACATTAAAAGACAAGTGGATAAGACCTGTCTCTAGTTATACCAAGTGCCTCCTTTCTATTGTGCAAATAGGTGCTTTCATATGTATAAATTATATTGAATAGCGAGGCTGTAAATTAAACTGTGTCAGCAAAGACAAGAAATAAAATATTAACTTTGGTACCACAGTTTTTTTATGAAAGAAGAATTTGATTTTGAAAGTATCAAGAAGAAGG
>CAMWGU010000132.1 GCA_947173895.1 uncultured Bacteroides sp.
TTTGCCATATCTCAGTTGGGGTATTTCCCCCGTTTTGGCCGTCAAACCTTATTTTTGTAATTTTATCTTGCAATAAAAAGGTTTATCGGACAGCAATAAAAATTAATGCTGCAAAGTTATAGGCTATAGCAAACACACACAACTATTTGCTATAACATCAAAGAAATGTATTTAATTGGAAAACAGGCAGATATATATTATCTCTATAACATCTTTGCCTTTAGGCGCAATCTGCGTTGGTGCAGGGCAAACGTATCGGCATGTCCGAAGCACAGGGCAATGGTCAAAGCAGGGATGTCCGCCTCTTGCAGACAAAGAAGCAACAGGTCATCCTCCGTCAAGCGGGGATATTGTGCCTGCAAAGGAGAAATATAATCGGCATAGATTTCAAAGATGGTTCTTTTTAGTTTCTCCAGCTCAGTGCCAGTCATTACTTTACTTTCTTTTCTACTTTTTGCTGACCGGACAAAGAAAGCACTTTCTTATAGATAGGAGTCTGACGGAACAACCAAGTGCAAAGTTCTAGTTTTTCTTGTTTTAACTGTGCTATTAATGCTTCTTTCTTGTCTATTTCATCTAGGTTTTGATTCTCTTTTTCACGTAACAATGTTAGATTGAATTCGTTTTCTTCTATCCGTTGCTGCATCACATCCAGTTTTTCTTTAGTATATTGCAAGGATTGTTTGTAGAGCGCATACCGCCGGTCCCTTTTATTCAACCGATATTGATAAATCAGAATAAGCAAAAAGCACACCATCAAGGAGAATAAAATGATTACTCCCATCTGCTTATGCGATTTCAGTTTTTCATCCTTAACTCGTGATTCTGTCTGATGCTTATAAACCAAATGCTGTACTTCTGTCAACTCCGCATTGATATAAAAAGAATCCTGAGCTACTACAAAACTATCCATATAATGATATGCAGACTGATAATTGCCCAATTCGGCTTCCAACCCAGCCAAAGACCAATAAGAAACAGCTTTTAGTTTATCACAAGACAAACTTTTTTCTAAATAATAACGAGCAGAATCATATTCCTCCGAGTCAATATACAAATCACCGATATTATAATAATACTTTTCCTTCCCATTCTGCAACATATTTTGCACTACTTTTTTTGCATAAAACATAGCCGAATCAATCTTATTTGATTTCACATAACATATACTCAAATTATGCCAAGAAGTAATAAGCATATTTGTATCTTTAGACTGTAAGGCACACTCTACAGCTTTTCGTTGATAAAATATGGAAGAATCCTGCAAATCCTTCCTTGCATAGACAAGACTTATACCATTATAAGCAATAGCCGTATCTATAACTTCCGATGAATGAGAAAGAAACAAATTCAGAACCTCCAATGCCTTATTATATAGCCCTGCATTCCTATACCAAACCCCCAACGCACTATAAATCAACCCTCTGTACTGCGTATCTTCCGGATACTCCTTCAATATATCCAGTGCCTTCAGATTCAATTCTATTGCTGCTTTCTCATCATTCATCTGCGCCAACAGCCGCCCTTTATAGAGCAACGCCACCGCTTTCTCCAAGTCATCGTCATAATCTAATGCAAACTCCAACAACGAATCGCAAGGAAGCAACGCACGTTCAGCCTTGTCCAAAGCCTGTGCCCACAACAGGGCATAGAAAGCACGGTCGGAAGCTGGCATATCTTCCACACCGGACAGGCTGTCCAGCATGGCCAACACACTGTCCGGACGCACTGAAAGCAAAGAATCTGCCTGGAGCAGCAAAGGATTGGAAGAACGCCGGCTACAGCCAAACAGGAGGCAAGCCGACAAAAGAAGCATATTCAAATAAATAATAAATACGCGCATCATGGTTTAATCTTTAGTTTTCATGTTCAAAAATAAAGAAAGCTACTCACAAATGCAAAACACTGCTTAAGATTTTGCATTACGAACAAAAAACAGTATGTTTGCACGATATGTAGATTCAAATGAAACAAAATCAATTCTAATCGTAAATTGTGAAATAAATGATCATAAATACCCTTAAAAGCAAACTCATCTGCCTATTCCTATTAACAGCAACTTTGACATTCGGGCAAAGTAACACTTCGGCTTTATTGCCCTTACCCAATCACATCGAACAAATGACAGGAAAAAAGAACTTTGCAATCACCCCGAAAACCATAGTAAAAACCAATCTACCCGAACAGGCATTCTGCTTGGCTGAGTTGCAACGTATTTTGAGTGAAAGGCTAGATTGGGATATCCCAATAAAAAAGCTTCAAAGCAATGCAAAGTCAGTGATTGAACTCTGTACAGATCCCACCATGAAAGGGGAAGAACATTACACGATTGAAGTTTCGGAAAACAAGCTCTCCATTAAAGGGAATACACAGAAAGCTCTTTTTTATGGATTGAAGACACTGGACCAAATATTGCTGGGCGATGTATGCAATACGGCAAACAGACAGATAGCCCCTATACGTATCGACGATGAACCCCGTTACGGCTATCGCGCCTTGATGCTTGACCCGGCACGTCATTTCCTGCCGCTCGAAGATGTCAAGTTCTACATCGACCAAATGGCGAGATACAAATACAACACCCTGCAACTGCACCTGACAGACGACCAGGGTTGGCGAATCGAAATAAAGGCACACCCGGGACTGACAAAAACCGGGGCTTTCCGCAATCGGAAGACAGGACCTAATGGACCTGATAACGGTTTCTACACACAAGAGCAATTGAAAGAACTGGTTCGTTATGCAGCCGACCGACATATAGAAATCATACCAGAACTGGATATTCCCGGCCATACGGTGGCTGTCTTGGCAACTTATCCGGAACTAGGTTGCACACACACCGATACCCTCCCCAAAGAGATGGGTAAAACGGTCAACCTAATGCTCTGCGCCAATAACGAGAAGGTCTATTCTGTTTACGATGACATCATCAGGGAAATAGCAGAAATATTCCCCTCATCCAGCATTCATTTGGGTGGTGACGAGGCGGCCATTGAAAAGAACTGGACCCGATGCGACCGATGCCAATTGCTCATGAAACAATTGGGCTACACCAAGGAATCCCAGCTTATGAACTATTTTTTCGGAAAGATACTGACTTCTGTAGGCAAGTATGGAAAAAAGGCCATGCTGTGGTGTGAACTAGACAATATCTATATGCCTGCCAACGAATACCTGTTCGATTATCCCAAAGACGTTACATTGGTCACCTGGCGCAACGGACTAACGCCCAAATGCATTGAATTGACTGGCAAATATGGTAATCCGCTGATCATGGCTCCTGGAGAATACGCTTATCTGGACTATCCACAACTGAAAGGCGACCTTCCGGAATTCAACAATTGGGGAATGCCTGTCACCACTTTGGAAACCTGCTACCGGTTCGATCCGGGTTACGAGCTCCCCGATACACAACAATCGCATATTCTTGGTATATGTGGCACACTATGGGGAGAGGCCATGAAAGATATAAACAGAGTGACCTACATGACTTACCCGCGCGGCTTGGCATTGGCCGAAGCCGGATGGACCCACATGGAGCATCGCTGTTGGGATTCGTTCAAGGAACGGATGTATCCTAATCTGATGAATCTAATGAAACAAGGAGTATCTGTAAGGGTGCCGTTTGAAATAGTTAGGAATGTTCAGTAAATGTCTCCTATTTTATTACCACCATCTTTCGGCCGGCATTGTCCGAAGCCATCATTTTTTGCATGGTTACCCCTTCACACAGGATACAGCATTGACGTGATTCCACTTTTCCTTTCATCCTTTCATTATCCGCCGAAACGCCCTGCCGATGGGGATTCCGAGGGTGAGAGGACACTCCGCCGGGTCCTTTCATTCTCCTTTCAGCCCCCTTTCATCCTCCCTTCATCGGCACACAAAGGCAGTATGGTGTGAAACCGCCGAAGGCAGGTGTGAAAGGACTCACACCGGTGGCTGAAAGGGGCGTGAGGGGATGTGCTGTCATTTTTAACCGGTTGATTGATAGATGGTTTTACCCAAAATGAAAGGATGAAGGGAGAAGGGGGAGAAGCAACCTGATGAGGGAATGGTGTACTCTGCACGTACGTACGTGTAAGCCTATACATACGTATGTGTAAGCCTATACGTACGTATGTACAAGCCCACACATACGTACGTGTTTTTACGACAAGGCGGAATGTGTTGCGGCGCACAGACCAAGTCTGTACGGCGAACATAGCATGCTTGTACAACGAACAGGGCATGCTCGTGCGGTGAACAAGCATGCCTTGTTCCGATGAGCAGGCCTGCGATTTTCCCGTTTCCGGCCTCCCCCTCTTGACAAACGCTTTTTGATGTTGTATATTTGCAGAACGTTAACCTATA
>CAMWGU010000133.1 GCA_947173895.1 uncultured Bacteroides sp.
TAAGCAGGGAGCTGTTGTGAAGTTCTTCCTATTCGGATTGACTATATATTGTGTGCATAAAGGGAATGGATACCAGCCGGAAATATCGGCTGACCCGTACTGGCGCTTGAAAATTTCGCGGTGGCTATTTTCGCCACTGCGAAATTTGCCTATGAGAAGTGGATGCGTTATATTGCAGAAAATAAGGACAATCTTATGAGATTCTATAAGGTGTTGATACGTTTGACTGTATTTTGTCGAAAGTTATACATCCTTTTAATGGCATGACTCTATTTCTCTAGATAACAAAAGATGATTTTTTCTTCGAATTTTCAAGAAAAAAGAGCAAGAAACGGATAATCATTGTAGTCCATTATGCAGAAACGATAACTTAAACTCGGATTGAAGGAAAACTTTCATTTCCCTCCATCCGATTAGATAAAACATTCTACAATGTCTTTATATTCAATCATTCTATGTATTCAATTTTTGTGCCTAGGAAATCGTGGCGCATGTTCCGTTCGCAACGATAAAGTTGTCCATCTTTCAGATAATAATGTTTTCGATTTCCACCAAATTCAATATTAGCCCATTCCAGTCCGTCCTTGTCTTTTATTACCATCCAAGTACTCTCATAAGTAGATTTATTAGGAAAAGTGATATATACACTAGAGTCAGCGCAAAGTTCAAACTTTATACTATCTTCAGTTATGAAAACCCCTGCATAACCATGTTGCTTAACTGATGGCTTATTTTCTCCACAAGAGAACAAAACAAGGCCAAACAAGACGCCCCACACACATGGAATTAATTTATTCATCATAAATCATACGTTTTAAAAAAGAGAGTATTCCCCGAAAGAAATACTCTCTTTTAATTAATTATATTCCTTAGAATATCTGCTCAATTATCAGTTTGAAGCAGGAGTACCTGCATTCTTCACAACTTTAATTGCAACCAGTTCAGAGATTGTCTTCCACTTATAACCATATTCTACAGGAATATAGATAATGTAATCCCAGTTAACCGGCGTACCTGAATGGTTATTATAAACCAATTCTTCAGTTGCAGAATCATATTCCACAGTAGTACTAGAAGGCAGTCTTCCTTCCTTATAGTCTGCTTTTGCTGAAGGTTGCAGATTACCGTTAACAAGTTCCAAGTTAGTGGTAACAAGATCAGTTCTCCATTTAACGTCTTTACATTCGTAGAATTCAAACAGTTCTTTTTCCAAACCTTCAGTGTTTGCTGCGATGTAGTAGTTATGATCCTTGTCAGCATTCCAGCATTGATACTTATTAGCTTCTTTCACTTCAACTCTAGAACCACCTACTGTTGCATCTGTGAAATCAGTGAACGTAGCCTTCTTCGGAGTCAACGGTTCAATGATAAATGCATCGTATGCTTTCAATGTCTCAGTGTGAGCAACTTCCATGATACCCTTTGTGCCATCATCGTAACAAAGGTCTGCCATCATCTTGACAGGAACATATTCACCAACCAATGCACGAGCAGCTTCTGTAGGCTGACTACCAACTCGACCCGGATACGGATTTACTGCATGATTCCAATTTTCCTCTTCCAAAACAATATGATAAGTTTTATCACCCAATGTTGAGTTAAGGGAATTAGTACACAAGTTATCGCGGTAGTTATGAATAGTAGCAGCCAATTGACCATCGATGAACAATTGAGTTCCATCAGCAGAAACAGTAGCTCTCTTTTCTACATACTTAGCAGTAGCTTCATCGTAATAGTTATATACATACTTAGCATCTTCGCTCAACTTCTTAGCGTCAAATACGAAGCGTACACCTTCTGTAGAATAAGCAACATAGTTGTTAGTAGTTCTGGCTTCACCCAGATTTGTTCCAGACTTAACAGTAGGATAAGCTGCAGAGTAGTACAATTTCTTGCCGGCCCATGTTGCATTGCCCTTATCTTCGAACCATACAGCACCGTCAGCACCTGTAGCAGGTTTGTAACCCTTATCATCCACGAAACCATTCAGCAGGTCAGTATAGATGTTACAAGTAGGAGCGTTCTTATGGTCTACAGTTTCACCCCATCCCGGATTCCAGTCAGTAGCTTGGTAAACTACAGGGTTCACATTAAATACTGTGTTGTTAGTTTCTGTTCTCCAGTAACGGTTATCATAACCCCACAAGTGGAATACAGGTTTGTAGATAGTACGTTTCAAAGTGATAACGAGAGTTGCATTAGCCTTCGTTTCATCCTTCCAAGTACATACCTTAGTGAATTCCATCTTTTCTTGTGCATTCCAGTCAGGATACTTAGTAACGATATCCTTGTGAGTCAATGTCCAAGCTAAATTGTAGGATTCTACATCGTTTTCTGTATTCATCACAAGTTTAACTTCACCTTCACCCTTACCAGTTGTACCATCAAAGCCATTATCCTTATAAATATTGTGGAATTCATGTTTAGTCATACCACCTTCTTTCACCTTATCATAGATGTCTTCATTCATCTTCTGTGTACCGATAACACCATAATAGTTGCCACATACATAGATAGAATCAGCATAGATAGAAGTCAAAGGAATGTCTTCAATAGTCTTAGCCCATTTCACTTTGATGTAACGTTGAGCGACCAAGTTATTGTTTACTGTATCACGCAATTCTACGCGTACAATCGGTTCACGACCCACAGCTGTTGCAGAACCGCCATTAATAGTATAGACTTTAGAAGTCATAATACCGTTAGCTGGAGTATCAATCTTAGCAAACTTCTGCTGGTCAGTTTTGTTAGAGTTGCCCTCTGGACCGCCTAATGTATTATAAGCAGCTGTTGCCAAAGAGAAACGGAATGCCAAGCCATAATTCTTATACTTGCTTGTCCAATCTTCGTGAGTGGCATGATTCTTCTCGTCATTTTCTTCTACTGCACACACAGTTACCAATTTCTTCAAATCCAATGGTTGGTCATACTGGGCTATTACATCTACCAATTCATTTACTTTTGAATCATAAACACACAGAGAGTCATGATAGTGTACATAGAATTCACCCTTAGCATCTGTCTGAGTTTCGTCAGCGAAGATATCATCGTTTTTAGTAAAATCAGTACGAGTATTTACCAAATACGGAACCTTAATCAACTCTTCCAAACGTACATATTCAGAATTTACATAAACCGGATCGCCCACTTCTTTTTCAGCAGCAGTCCAATTTTCTTCTGTAATAGGAGCTTTCAAAGAAGCCATGTGAAACTTCTCTGTTTGACCGTGTGCGCCTGTAGTCGGATTCAAGGCACCTGTTACAGTCTTTTTGAAATATACTGTCAACACGTTCTTGTCGATTGAATAGTCAGTCGGTTTAACCGGAGTATTAGTGGTTACATTTACACCTCTTGCAGTGTTTTCTGACAGAATACAATCGAATGAAGGCAATTGGATATCCTGTTTACGAACACCCATGCTCGGGCTTACGTGGAAATAAGCTTCATTCTTTTCTGTTGAAACATATACAGTAGGAGCACCATTGCTCTTATGATCTAAAACAGGACGATTAGGATGATTTGTATCAGTAGGACCACCTATATGTGGACCTGTAAGAGCTTGATATACTTGAGGGTCATACTTCAAAGTTGTCAATTCAATGGCAGCAATACCATTGACATGAGTTGTCGGGATAACAGCCAATGTTGACAGGCGGTGTCCTACAATTTTCATAGCTTCGGCAGCAACAGCATCCACTTTAGCTGCGATAGCTTTAATTTCTTCAAGAGAAGTGCTTACACTATTCTCGATTTCAGTTTTCAAAGCATTTACTTTCTCCTCGGCAGCAGCAATGGCAGCCTTTTTTGCCTCGGCAGCTTTCAGTTCTACTTCTGCTGCAGCTTTTTCTGCTGCTGCTTGCGCGGCATCTGCAGAATTTCCGGCAGCTATAGCTTTTTTCTCAGCCTCTTGAGCTGCAGCCAAAGCTTTTTCTGCATCAGATTTTGTTGTTGCCAAAGCCGTTTTAGCTTCAGCCAATGAAGATTCAATAGTAGAAAGTTGAGATTTCAATTCCTCTATCGAAGCTTTTCTGTCTATTTGTTCTTGCAAATCCTTGATGTCATCATCATAGTCTTTACAAGATACAAACATTCCTGTTGACGTAGCCAAAAAAGCTCCGAACAGGACGGCACTTAAAAATTTTTTGTTCATAATAAAAAACTTTAAATTTATAAATTTAAAAACTCAAAATGTTTATTGTTTATAAAAGG
>CAMWGU010000134.1 GCA_947173895.1 uncultured Bacteroides sp.
TTTGGCGGTTTCACACCATGCTGCCTTTGTGTGCCGATGAAGGGAGGATGAAAGGAGGATGAAGGGACCCGGCGGAGTGTCCTCTCACCCTCGGAAGCCCCATCGGCAGGGCGTTTCGGCGGATAATGAAACGATGAAAGGAAAAGTGGAATCACATCAATGCTGTATCTTGTGTGAAGGGGAAACTATGCAAAAATGTTGGTTTCGGCAGGCGAAGGCTCTTAACCAAGAAGCAAAAAGACTGGGGAATACAGATGCTATCTCAAGTAAAAAAGTTGGTATCGCATTGGTATCAAAGATAACATCTTTCTCCATCTTTATCGGTCTTTCTCCGCTTAATAGATGTTAATAGAATGCGTTATCTAACAATCTGAAAAACAGTGCCAAACAAGATAAAACACTGATACACAATAAAAAACGGCTACCGAAGTAGCCGCCTTTCGTGATTCCGAAGCGATTCGAACGCTTGACCCACGCCTTAGAAGGGCGTTGCTCTATCCAGCTGAGCTACGGAACCATCCTTGATTGCGAGTGCAAAGGTAGGACTTTTATGGGAATATGCAAAATATTTCGCCACTTTTTTTTATTCTCAAAAGCCATCTTTTCTATTCAGCATCCATACAAAAGGCAGATAGCAACACAGATGAAAAGCGTAAACCACTATATATGAATCTATTCCCGCCCACTCCACCAGATTTGTATACATCAATGAAGAAAAGAACTGGACTATAAAAAAGAGTACCACAAAATAATCAGCAAAACGAGAAAACAAGCAAGACATACCTCTTATGATATCTTTGTCATCACGAAAACGCCCCGACGCATATCCAAAAAACATTCCCGACACCCCTATTCCCAACGAAATAAGATAGTAAATCCCTTTCTGAAATGGAGAATTTGCAAGAACTCCTGTCACACTGCGCAGGATGGTCCATGGGGCAAAAGTGGTACATAGTATCATCAGCACATAAACAAACAGGGTGCATCCTGCCAAAATCAACGCACGCCTTTCTTTATGAGAGATGGATTTCCCTTTCTTTACAAACCTTGCCAGCGTGTCTAAAATGCCAGAATGAACCGCAATACCCAATCCTAGAAAAAGCACCATCACAATACCCAATGCCGGAGCCTGCACAAAGTTGCCAATTGCATATCTCAGCTCCCAGCGAATTCCTTCAGGACTGAGCAGACTTTGTACCTCTCCTACTCCATATATACTCCCTATCCAAGAAAACAAAGCTACAACTACTGTCAGCCAAAAGAAGACCGTAGCAGCATGTGGCAAACGATTTTTACTCTTCATCCGGCTCCAAATTGTCAATATCAAGAATACGCAATTCAAAAGCACGGGTCACCAAGCGGCAAGCATTGACTCCATTCTTCTCATCCAAAGAGAACAAACGATTTATCAATTCGTTCTGACGCTTTTCTATGGATTTGACCCCGAAAGGCATGCCTTTCAGATTGGTTATCATATCCTTAGTATATCCCAATGCCAAATGACGAAGCAGACGTTCGTCATATTCATCAATATCGTAATTGATGACAGCTTCTTGCCTGCGCTGCTCCTGGGCTACGGACTGCTTGAAACGTGCTACGATTTTCTCCAGAATGGGATAGTTAAACACCAATTTTTTGCCATCCACTACAGCTTGTACATCTGTTGCAGTCAATAATTCTCCCGTTTTTAAAATAATACCATCCGCTCCCGCATTCAGCGCATCTACCCACAACTTTTCGTTCAGCACCTCGCCGGTAAAAATCAATACTTTCACGCTCGGATACTCTTTCCGTAAAGAGGCACAGATCTCCACACCGATAGTGGTTGACCCACCCAATCCCAGATCCAGCAAAACCATATCGGGCAACTGTACCTTCAATAATTCCCCAAACTCATTTTCAGTCATTGCGGTTCCTATTACTTCCGCATTCGGAATTTCATGCCTGAATATTTCTTCTGTACCTTTCAGTTCCAGTTTGACATCTTCTACAATGATAACTTTGAATTTATTGTTTCCCATAATCTATATTATTTTTTTATATTCCACATTCAACGGGCAGGCAAAGTAAACCAGACAGTAAACCCTCCACCGACAGCCGGTTCCGCATTGATACGGCAGCCTCGTTTTCCGGCAAATTCATCATGATCACGAATCACCTGCTTACAAATAAGATATTCTGTTCCGGTCAGTTCCCCTTCCTGACCTTGCTTCATACGCGACAAATGAGGATAAAACAACTGGTTCAATTCCTCTTGCGACTTCTCACGACGCGTATCACAGAAATCAAACCGCACAAATTCCTTATCCTTATAAATATGTAGTGCCAATAGTCCTTCCTTCCCGTATGACAAAGCCTCATCTATCAAGTTTTCCAACATAAACTTCAGCTGAATGATATCTCCCGACACAGAAACATCTTCTGCTTCCGTCTTGAATTCCACCCGATGAGGCAAGCGCTTTCCGGCACGCTTCATATAGCGTGCGGCATGATCGACCAATTCAGCCACCCGTATTGTGCCACGGCGAAAAGTGACTTCCTCTAACTGACGGGCGGCACACGAACTAAGCAAGGTGAATATGTCCTTATAATAACTAATCAATTCACTGATTGTTTCCACCTGCGCCCTTTCGGCCTCACCGGCCTGACGCGCATTCAGTCGGTCGATAATCTGTTTTATCCGGTTAGGATAATAAATAGTCTCATGCTTGATGGTAGACAAGCAATTGTCCAATACCAAGTTTTGCACATGCAATTGGTTTTCCTCACGCATGATCCGGCGTGCATCATCCTGAGCACTTTCTATATCCCGATATTTCTGTGCCATAAGTATCACCGCATTGTACACTATGACAGCTACATAACCGGCCACAAGTTCCAGCATCAAACGATCATCTTCCCGTTCGACCGGCAACGCCATTTTCAATGCCAATACTCCGGTACAACGATTTTCATTACCTACCTCTACCCACAAAGGCAAACACTTTATTTCATCTTGTTCATGCCAGTAAGGGGCTTTCGTATCAAAACAGCGGGCCATCACCTCACGCATGTCTTCATTCTCGTCTTCGGCGGATGAGAAAGCATAGTGCAGGTCCGGATGCTCTTCACTATAAACAGCGATGCCCAGCACATCAACAGGAAACAATTCGTTTACCTCTTTAAACATGTCATTAACAAGAATTGCTGCAATATCCTGATCTGTTTTTCCATTGAGCAGCGAAGCCGAGAATACCTGTTTATTGATTTCAAGCACTTGCTCCAAATTATAACGATAAATGAGACGGTGACGGAAATAGAGAACATAATAGCCAACCAATAGCACCAACAAAATAACCACACACAAAATAATGGCAACAATCTTGTTGTTGGCCGAAAGCTGCATCTGCCGGCAATATTGTTCCAAGGAGGAATCCTCACTAATCTGTTTATACAATGCTGTATACGCATTGTTATTATAACGATAACCTTCCAAGTTACCTAGAGCTAGAAAAGCCACTGCCGCTTCATTGCGCACATCAAGCAAAGCGTAATAATCGGTATCAAAATGGCTGCCAAACCAACTCAATTCGGCCGCAGTTCCCTCTCCTTCCAGCTCCAGCAACGGCGCTTTATCTCCCGAATACATTTGGTAATGCTTGTTCAGATAATAAAGGACGCTATCTGCATAACACAAGGCCTGTCGGTAAAGCCCGTCAATATTATAATTATAAACATCGTAAGCATATTCGTTTGCAACAGCCAGCAATTTATCGTACCGCCGGATGGAATCATTCTGAACCGGCTGTTCGGGAATCGCTTCCTCCAGTCTTGCCTCATGGCACCCTGTCCACAAAGGAAAGCAAACAAGCAGCCACCACATCAATGTCCTGCGTATACCTTTCGGCAAACGAAAGCAAAAACGACTTCCTTTTCCCGGCTCACTTTCTATCTTAAACAAACACACACGAAATATTTCATTGGTTTTCTTATACTTATCAATAATACCTTTACAGTTCATCAAGCCAAAACCATGTCCTTTATTCTTCTGCAACTCGCCGACATCATCAGTGGTCTGCATCCCGATCTTTCCCGAATCGTAGACCTTTTCACTCAGGATGCAGTCTATATCTTCCTGAGAAA
>CAMWGU010000135.1 GCA_947173895.1 uncultured Bacteroides sp.
ACAAAGCGGAATGTGTTGCGGTGTACATGCAGGTTTGTACAGTGAACAAGCCAAGCTCGTGCAACGAACAAGCCTTCATGTTCTGATGAACAAGCATGCATGTTACGTGATTTTCGGTATCCAATGTCATAACGTCTTGTGCCAGATATTCGATCCGTTTGTCTGCGATTTTCCTCGTTTCCGATTGCCCCCTCTTGACAGAATGTGTATCGGGTGGTGACAAACAGATAAGCAGGGGCTGTTGTGAAGTTCTTCCTATTCGGATTGACTCTATATTGTGTGTATAAAGGAAATGGATACCAACCGGAAATATCCGCTGCCCCGAAATTATTCGGCCAAGAGCAAGGCTGTTCGTTGCAAGGCAAAAAATAGAAGCAAGTAGAGAAAATATTAGGCGAACGGACAAAGGAGTGCTTTTTCGACATCGCGGATTGTAGTTGAGTAAAAAAATGTCATCTTTTAAATCCAAGTGATTTAATCTTTTTGTATTTTTGTCGGCAATATGATATTATAAAGAAAAAACTTACATGGATTCAGTCTTTATTACAACGCGTAAACAGCGTATTCTTAGAGAATTAAGGGACTATATGATGATAGCCCTAGGCTTATTGATGTATGCCATTGGATGGACAGTCTTCTTGTTGCCCAACGATCTTCCTTCAGGAGCAGTTCCAGGTATCGCTTCTATTGTTTATTGGGGTACGGGTTTGCCTGTGCAATATACCTATATGGCCATAAATGGTGTTTTGCTGGTTCTGTCCCTGATTGTTTTAGGATGGAAGTTTAGTGTGAAAACCATTTATGCAGTATGTGTGTTAAGCTCTATTTTACCTATAATACAGGGACTTACGGCAGATCTTTCTCTCATTCATGACCAGCCTTTCATGGCTTGTGTATTGGGCGCATTCTTCTGTGGAGGTGGAATTGGTGTGGCTTTTTCTGCCAACGGGAGTACGGGAGGAACTGATATTATTGCTGCCATAGTGAATAAATACCGTGACATAACATTGGGCAGAGTCATATTGATGAGCGATCTGATCATCATCTCATCCAGTTATTTTGTGTTGCACGATTTAGAGAAAGTGGTATATGGTTATGTTGTCTTGTTTGTTTCCAGCTTTGTACTTGACCAAGTGGTAAATAGTGCCCGACAGTCCGTACAATTTTTCATTATTTCGAAGAAGTATGAAGAAATAGGCCATCGCATTAACAAAGATCTTCATCGTGGAGTCACGTTTATCGATGGGGTAGGATGCTATACAGGTGCCGGGGTGAAAATGATGTTTGTCTTGGCCAAAAAACGTGAATCTACTACTATTTTCCGTCTGATAAAAGATATCGATCCCAATGCATTTGTATCCCAAAGTGCCGTAATCGGTGTGTTTGGTGAAGGTTTCGACCGTATAAAGGTAAAATAAGAAAAATGGAATGCGGAGGATGTGGATGAAAAAAGAAGTTGTGCATCCACATCCTCCGCGTTTTTTTCTTTCCCATTCAGGGTATTTTCATTTTTTTTCGTTTGTCGTGTTCCCACTTTTTCCGTCCATTGTGTTGTTTCCGTTTATTGATTAGCATTCTTTCTTGGCCGTTTCGTGACTTCGTTATGGCACTGTGCGTTATCTTTAATCCCGTAAAAACACCTGTATTGTTGCATCAAAAAACACGTACGTACGTGTAAAAAGGCAGGGGAGAGATAGTGTCGCACATTGGTTTACACTCGTAATAAAATCCGCATTTCTGTTCTTTCCGTCTATCCCGTTTTGTCATTGTTTCGTTTGTTGATACTTGTTTTTTGGAATGCCCGTTTTGGGGGAATGTCTTGCTGAAACTTTCATAATGTAAGTGTATTGTCCTTATTTTATATAGGAGTTGCTAATAAATAATATTTTGAAATTATATTGAAATATATTTTGTTATCAAAATGTTAGTTTATACCTTTGCTGTATGAAATAAGAAACAATCAACTTAAAAATAACCTTATCATGGAAACAAAGTTTACAGAAGAGACTAGAGTAGAAAGTGATTTGATAGGTGCTCGCGAGATTCCGTCGAGTGCACTCTATGGTGTACAGACCCTTAGAGGGGTAGAGAATTTTCCTATCAGCAAATTTCATCTGAACGAATATCCGCTGTTTATCAATGGTCTTGCTATTACAAAGAAGGCGGCCGCAATGGCTAATTATGAATTGGGTCTGCTGACAGAAGTGCAGAAGAACGCTATCGTGCAGGCATGTCAGGAGATATTGGACGGAAAGCATTATGAGCAATTTCCTGTCGATATGATTCAGGGTGGGGCTGGCACGTCCACCAATATGAATGCCAATGAGGTCATTGCCAATCGTGCTTTGGAAATTATGGGACATCAGCGTGGCGAATATCAATATTGTTCGCCTAATGACCACGTGAACTGCTCGCAGTCTACCAATGATGCTTATCCTACTGCAATCCATATTGGAATGTATTATTCTCATCTTCGTTTCTTGCCTCATTTGGAAGCTTTGATTAGTGCGTTTCAAAAGAAAGGGGAGGAATTTGCACAGATTATCAAGATGGGACGTACGCAGCTGGAAGATGCCGTGCCAATGACGTTGGGACAGACATTCAATGGCTTTGCCAGCATCTTGAAAGATGAAATCCGTCATTTGAATGAGGCTGCTGCTGACTTCCTGACTGTGAACATGGGGGCTACGGCTATTGGTACAGGCATTTGTGCAGAACCGGGCTATGCGGAGAAATGCGTGGAGGCTTTGCGTCAGATTACGGGATTTGATTTTGTGTTGTCGGCCGACTTGGTGGGAGCCACTTCGGACACATCCTGCCTGGTGGGCTATGCTTCGGCACTGAAGAGAGTGGCAGTGAAGATGAATAAGATATGTAATGACTTGCGTTTGCTGGCTAGCGGACCGCGATGCGGATTGGGAGAATTTAATCTTCCGGCCATGCAGCCGGGATCTTCCATTATGCCAGGAAAGGTTAATCCGGTGATTCCCGAGGTGATGAATCAGATTTGCTATAAGGTGATGGGTAACGAATTGTGTGTGACGATGGCGGGCGAGGCTGCACAGATGGAGCTTAACGCCATGGAGCCGGTGATGGCGCAATGCTGTTTTGAATCGGTGGACTTGATGATTAATGGGTTTGATACTTTGCGTACACGTTGCGTGGAAGACATTACAGCCAATGCGGAGCGTTGCAGAATCGAAGTACACAACAGTATCGGTGTTGTGACCGCTTTGAACCCTATCATTGGTTATAAGAATTCTACCAAGATAGCCAAAGAGGCTTTGGAGACTGGGCGAAGTGTGTATGAGTTGGTGTTGGAACACGGGATATTGAACAAGGAGGAGCTGGATACTATCTTGAGTCCGGAGAATATGTTGAAGCCGGTGAAACTGGACATCAAGCCTAGAAGATAATTCGTGGGGATACGATTGTTTGCCACAGATTGGGCGAAATTTCTGTGCGTAGCGTGATCTTGTGGTAACTTTTTTCATAGCGAAGCGCGCATGATTTCGGAAAATGTTCCGGAGTCATGCGCGCCTTCTTTTTCGTTGTCAGTTCAAAATGATGAACCTGTATTGCCTTTTTATTTGCCTCCGGCCGGCAGGTGTTTCAGCCAGTAATCGGCCATCGTCTTCCGCAGATGCAGGCTGGTTCCCTTGCCTTCAGAAATGCTGTGCGAACGCATCGGATATGATATTTGTGAGAAAATCTTTCCGTGGCGCACTAGTTCGTTGACCAGCATTTCGCAGCTTTGGTAATGCACATTGTCATCTCCTGTGCCGTGAATCAACAACAAGTTACCC
>CAMWGU010000136.1 GCA_947173895.1 uncultured Bacteroides sp.
ACTATCCATGGCAGGCTTTGCTGAGGAATCATATTTACCGTTATACGGTGACAGGAGTAGAGAAAGATGAGCCCGCTCAATTGACAATTGCTTACACGGTATGTCCGATGGATGAAAAAACTTCCGGTGACATAACATTTGAATAACCGGCTGTTTACAACAAAATAGAAAAGTATTATGATGATAGATAAAAGAAAAATAAGAAGTTTTGCAGGACTGCTGTGTGCAGGATTGCTATTGCTGACAGCCTGTAAGGATGATGATTTTTATAAAGGAAAATATTGTCCGGAAGGAGAACCTGCCACTATCAGTTTAAAAATATCTGTCCCTCAAATGGATGTAAAAACACGTGCCGGAGCCAATGAAGATGCCACAGTAAATAGCTTGTGGATAGGCATTTACAATGTAAGGAGTGGAAAGTGTACTTATAATGCAATTATAGACAATACGGAGGAAAAGAAGGAGCATGAGTTGTATACTTTGTCTGATGTAAAAACATTCTCCGGAGAAAGCCGTATTGTGGCAGTTGCCAATGTGCGACAGAATTATGGTTATTGTAATGAGGAATTGATTAAAGAAGATGATACCTCTATTTCTGTTGGTACACGAAGTTTCTTGTCCGAATTGCTTTTGGCTGCGGACACATGGGATAAATATACAGCTATTGCTGCTGCCCATGTCAATCCGGGAAACATTTCCAGTTATGGAAATAATCAGGTGATGGCCGGAGTATATCAGACTTATGGTGGTGGCACATCAAATGATGATGGTTGGAACAATGGCCAGACTATTGACATACAACCCGGGAGCAACTCGTTGGAAGGGGCTATCCATTTGCGACGGTTACTTTCTTATGTGAAGTTTAATATCTTTACTGAGCCTGGCGAGGGGATTAAAAACTTAACTGTTAAATTGAAAAGTTGGGCAGTCTGCAATGTTCCCACACTGAGCTATTTGCATGAACAGGAAGGCAATGTGGGGGATGTAGCCACTTATTTGGAAACAACTGATAAATCAGGAATAGCCGGCAATTATGCTTCATCTACCGGTTCCTTTGATTTCGCTAATGAAACTCAGGATGACCGATCATACCGGACGTTTGAATTCCACCAATATGAGAATAAACATACAGGCATACTTGTAGAAGATAAACAGAAATACAATTATCGTGAAGAAGAATATATTGGTGGGGAGGGCAATACGGGAATATACAAAAGCCTTTGCCAGACAGAGGATATCAATGACCCCAATAACTTTGCTTCGTATGTGAAGATAGATGCGGAAGTCTCTTATGATTTCCAAGAAGACGATGCAACCGTTCATCGTACCGGAATAGCGACTTATTACATTCATTTAGGATATTGCGAAGGTGATAATGAGGCGACAAAGGCAAATGATTTTAACTGCCGTCGAAACACCAAATACACCTACAATGTGACCATTAAAGGGATGGACAAGATTGTAGTGGAGGCAAAGAAAGAGGACGGGGAGTATCAGCATGGTGCGGAAGGTGAAGTGTATGACACTTCCGAGAAAGTGATAAATCTGGATGCCCACTACAACGTATTTAATATTCAGTTAAGCAATAAGGAACGTGCAAACTTGGAATATCTTATCCGTGCACCTTACGGAAACGAAGTGAAAGAAGTGCGCAGGGAAAAGAAAGTAGATAGCAATGAATTTGTGAAAACAGGTGAAGAACTGAAACAATTTCACCAGTGGATACAGTTCTTTCCTACAGACGAAAAAGGAGAAACATTGGCTGAATATAAACCAGATGAAGTGTGGAGTTTGGAACAGTTGATAACTCAGTTCAAAGAAGGTGAAGATCAGAATGATGAAACTCAAAAATGGTATACTGTTTTTGTTAATGAAAATGTTTATTACGGTGACCCGACTACTGACATGGCTGATGCAAATACCGGAAACGAAGTCGATAATGAGTGGTGGAAGTATGTGAATAAAGAACCACGTACGATTTACATATCCATCCAGCAAAGCAATGTGTCTGCTGACCAAGACAGCCGCTATGGTCATGCCAAATATGTGATAAACCAAAAATCCATACAGACTTATTACAATACAGAAGAAAATGTTCATTCTTCAACCGCCATTGGCGTGGAGCATATCAATGAAAGCTCGGGATTAACACTTCGTTGGACGAGTGAGTGGAATGGTTTAAATAATCCTCAGTTAACCGGTGAGCAAGCCAATTCGGTTACCGGATGGAATTCTGATAACGGGCGTTGGAATGTATGGTATTATTTAACCCATAATCAACGGGGTGGGCGTAAACCGTTATGGAATTATTTTGCTTCTATGACGCAGATAGCCAAAAGTCCAGCGATAACAAACGATAAGACCGGAACTTTTAATAAAGTAGCTACACAGTATCCTGTATTTCAGATAACCTCAAGGGGAACAACGACTACGACCCAATATGACCCTCGTGGGGCAGGAGCTTCCGAAGCCGCTTATCATCCAATGGATTTGTGTCTCTCCCGCAATCGTGACTTGAATGGTAACGGGAAGATTGATGAGAATGAATTGCGTTGGTATCTGCCTGCTATGGGTAAGTATGCCCGTATCGTGTTGGGACGTAATTCATTGGAAACTCCCTTGATTGATCCTACTCATTTTGATCCGACGAGTTTCGGACAACGTGCAGAAAACTCCATGTTCCACTATGTATCTAGCGGCGGAATGATATTGTGGGCGGAAGAAGGGTTGTCCGTTGAAAAGAAATGGGTGACGGGAGTAGAAAATAGTTCCGCTTGGGAAGTACGTTGTATCCGAAACCTAGGTGTTAACCTTACCCAAGTTGTTGATGAGGATCCTATTGAGCGTGCTTATACGCACAATTCGACCGAACGCACATTTGAGATGACTCATTACGATCAGGCTTCTGTCCGTCAACAAGCCATAACTGGAACCGGAATGCCTCTTCATTCCATTATTGATCCGCTGAACCTTCCTTATAAGAAGTTTCAGTATGCAAGGGAGGATTGCTCTAGCATAGGAGCTACGACTGATGATGTATATGTGAATGGTGAAGGTAAACTTTTTTTGACTAATTATACTAGTGGTTTTTATGGCATAGAGATGAATACTTCTGGTTGGAAAGAATCAGTAGCAAACAATGCTATATGTGGACAATACTATGAGGGAAGGGAGGATGATCCCTATACAGGTAAAGGCTGTTGGCGTGTACCCAATCAGAAAGAGTTGACCATGATACGTCGTGAGAAACTATTAAATGCATCTGGCGGACAAATGTGGAACTGGATTTCTTCCTCTTATGCATTCTTAGATGCCGATAATGTGGATAAATATGTAGTGGGTGTTTATCATAACAATGGCCGTGATCGTGACCCTGTATATTATGGTAATAATGCGGCATTGGAATATTATGGATATAATAATTCTCCTCATACTTTCACTCATGTCCGTTGTGTACGTGATGTAGTAGAATAGCCCTTTATTATTACATTATTCAAAAGAGAGGGTGTGTCAAAACTAAAAAGGGTACTCTCCAGAGTTACAGATTATAACTATAGCACTGAAAAGGGTCGTATTATTACGCAATATAGAGTTTTATACGACCTTTCATTTAGCCTTTTTGGGGTGCTCAAATTTCAAATTATAAGTTCATATTTTTAAGAATTGAGTTTTGACACACCCTCCTTTTGTTTATGCATGTACTTTATCGGATATTTAGCTAATTCCGGTTTCCTCTTCCAAAACTCCCTTAAATAATTGCTAATCTGGATAATTCCCCCTACCTTT
>CAMWGU010000137.1 GCA_947173895.1 uncultured Bacteroides sp.
GTCTCCACATACGCTTCACCGCGAAATGATAGAGACGGAAAGAAGGAAGCATCATGATTGAGAAATATTACGATGTGAAATCAACCGGCTGACATAAAGATTCATCAATGTCCAAACGACTACATCACAAAGAAACAACACCGTATTGTTCAGACAACTGACCAACATCACATTACAGATGCAAAACAAAAAGGAAATGCACAAGATGGAAATCATCGCCTTGCGGGGAGTGAAGCCCAAGGCCAAAAACTTGTGATGGATGTGTGTCTTGTCTGGCATGAAAGGGTCCTTGCCCCGGCGCACACGTCCCAGCACTACCCTTATCACATCCAGGCAGGGCACCAGCAACACACTGAAGGCAATCAGCATAGCACCCTCGTAATTGATGCCCTCCTCATACGTGTTCATGATATATTGCACGGTGAGGAAACTCAGCAGGTACCCCAACGTCAGGCTGCCTGTGTCGCCCATAAATATCTTGCGCCCCCGGTCCGCATTGCCAAACACATTGTAGTAGAAGAACGGGAGCAGCACCCCTATGGTAGTGAAGGCAAGCAACGCGCTCATCCATTTCCCGTCCATAGCAGCCAGCGAGCCAAACGCCAGCAAAGCCACCATGCTCAGTCCCGAAGCCAGCCCGTCGATGCCGTCTATCAGGTTGACCGCATTGGTGATGAAAACAGTCAGCAACATGGTCAGAGGAACGCCCAAGAGGAAAGGGACCGCATGAATGCCGAACAGTCCGTAAAAGTCATTCAGGTAAAGCCCCGCTAAAGGAAACATGGCGGCAGCAAGAATCTGCACCAGAAACTTCTGGCGATAGCGCACCCCTATCAGGTCGTCCGCTATCCCCACAATGAAAAGCAGCGTAAGACCCGCGCATAGGAACAGCATCTGCATCCAGTGTCCGGGACTATCTGCCAGCGCACCGTCATAATTTCCGGCTACACAAAATCCAGTCACCAATGTCAGCGTAAACAGGATGGCAGGAAAAAAGGAGACCCCTCCCAGCCGGGAAACAGGACGCTTGTGTACCTTGCGTGCATCCGGAGTGTCAAACAACCGCTTGCGGAGCGAGATAATCAGGATACGGGGAATAATGATACGGGCAAGAATGACGGCTATCAGGAAGCCGGACAAAAGAATCAAGTAGTTTAGCATAATGTTATTGATTTGGTTTTGGAAATATCTGCCCATCCTGCCCCATGCGTCCTGTATGGCGTAAGATGTACAAATACGGCAATAGGGAAACAGGCCCACAGCCCGTGACGGTTGTGAGATATAGATAAATCGAATTGTTTTTTATGTTATGATTGCCTTTGGTTAAAGAACTTGGCAAGGTTCTTGATCAGGAGGGCTACTCCTTTCGGGATAAGTGGATTATCGGTTTATTTTTCCAATAAAAAACCGGAGAGAACTTACGCCGAAACGCTGACGGAGCGTATCCGCGCATGATTGTATCAATTCTATGTATTCATTCTTAGTTTTCATACGTATGTCCTGTATAGGGCAAAGATGGGTATTTTATCGGGATTAGTAAATTATATCGGTTGGTTTTTTGTTTGTCGCGGCAATGATATATAGCATCGACTGATAGTTCATTTTAAGTGCTTACAATTAACAATACTACATCGGGGAATGCTTACGCTATTTCAGAAGATTCTCAATCAGCTTCAAACAATAGGCATTTCTTTTCGCCCTCTTCCTGTCAATAACCCATCCCCATTTATTGAAATACTGGATAACAGAACAAATGTGATACTTCAACAATTTCCGATTTTTATACGATCCTTTCTCGTATTCGTGGTATATGGAAACATTGGGGTAATACATTGTCCGTGAAACCTCTCCTATCCTTCGGCACAAATCCAAATCTTCGGCATACATAAAAAAGCGTTCATCAAATCCTCCTATTCGTGCCAACACACAGGTACGTACAAACATAAAACATCCTGACAACGAAGGTATTTCCATCGTCTTATCATATCCTGTCCAATGTAATTCAAACCACGCATCATGCTTTTCACGATATTTTTTAAACGGAATAAATCGTCTTCCAAACAAATCAAACGGAGTAGGAAGCAATTTGCACAAATACTGAGTTTCTCCATTGGGATAAAGGACTTTAGGCATCACCAGACCACAACCCTTATCCCCATTCATAAATTGAACCAACTTTTCTACAATATTCCCTTCCCAATAAATATCCGGATTGATTATGATATGATAATCACTGCCTGAATCTATAGCCATATTTATAGCAATATTATGCCCACTCCCAAATCCCAAATTATCACTATGAATATAAGTAATCCGTTCTGACACCGATTGAAATTCACGCAAAGCATCATTCGTTGAATTATCTATAATAAAGAATTTGTCTATCGGAGACTGCAATACGCAATCTATCAAACGAGTTAAATCTTCACGAGATGTATGAAATGTAACAACTGCTGCTGTAATCATAATATTTTTGATTAATATAGAACATACATTTTAAGACTCTTTCAATCTAATGAATCAATATAAGAAATAAATTGGTAATAGTTATCAAACAACAATCCATTGTTGAGATTCATCATCGAACTTTTTTATGACTTTTGCTGGTTGTCCTACTGCTATTGAATTTGCAGGAATGCTTTTTGTGACAATAGAGTTCGCACCTATTACACTGCCATCTCCTATTCTTACTCCAGGCATAATCACTACCCCTTCACCTATCCAAACATTATTGCCAATAAAGACTGAAGAGATTTTATAATCACGTTTTATGGGTGGTATATCGGGACTTGAGTGTTTTTTACCTCCATAGAACCCATGAGAATTATCTGAAATATAAATGTGACTTGCCATCAACACATTATCGCCAATATCAATTCTAGACATTACAGAAATATGTACATAATCATTTAATTGCACATCATTTCCAAAAAACAATTTTTTCTCCTTTGTTGAAAACACTTCAAATCGACATCCTTTGCCTGTTGTAAGCCTAGTTCCAAAATAAATAAATTTTTTTCCCCTAATCTCAATAGGAAAACGAATTATACGAGCTTTACTTGAAACAAATTTCGTCCGTACCACGAATATTGCCAATCGCAAATATCCCCAAAAAGAATACGTATTCTTAATCATTATCAACCAACAATTTATCAAACAACATTTCCCAGCTATTAGCATTGGGAAGTTCTATATTTACTAAAGGAACAGAAGAAAATTTGAGCATATTATTATTCATGGCCTCACGCATCCTATCTGCCAACATTTTGGGATCATCGGGATTAAAAAAGGCCACAGACTTTGCACCAGCTGCTGTTTCATGCGCATACGGCAAATCAGCAATTAACATTGGCTTATCAAAAGACACAAATTCCGATACAGGCAATCCCCATGTTTCCAACTTAGAAGGAAATATCAAACAATCTATCCTATTGTATTTCTCACATACCTCTTCATAAGATAATAGTCCACCAAATGTTATTGTTTTCAATGAAGAATATTGCTTGTACAATAATTTGGCATATCTGTTTTCGTTACCTTTTAAAGTTAACAATACATTATAT
>CAMWGU010000138.1 GCA_947173895.1 uncultured Bacteroides sp.
GAAGACAGAAACCGATTTTGAAGATCTCCTCCTCTACCCCGTTAGTATAAACCGCTGCATCAGCATATACCGGCTGCTTGTGCATAGGCTTCCACACAGGACGGGTCTCAATACGATTGGCACTCATAAACACACGCAAAGCCTCCACATTATCATTGGGCTGGCAGTCCGTCGTGGCACTATCCACTGCCTTAATCACACCGGCAGCACCACCCACAGCAGTCCTTATCACCTCCTTATACGCATGTTCCTGCCCTTGTATCTTCACATCCGCATCCAGCGTGGCCGTACAAAGCCAGAAATTGGAATCATAACGAGGGTCGGCAGGTTGCCGATGAATATGTACGCCTTTCACGTCTTCCAGCAGTTCCTCATAAAGAGCCTGCACATGCTTGTGATGGTCAATATGTGCCTGCGCCACAGTCATCTGTCCGCGGCCGATGCCCGCACAGATATTACTCATGCGATAGTTATAACCGATAGCCGTATGCTGGTAATAAGGATAAGCGTCACGAGCCTGCGTGGCATACCATAGAACGGTATTCTTATCCTCCGCGTTCCGGCAAATCAGCGCACCGCCGCCCGAAGTCGTAATCATCTTGTTACCGTTGAAGCTCAGCACACCGAACTTACCGAAAGTACCCAATACACGTCCGGCAAACTTAGAGCCGAAACCCTCGGCAGCATCTTCCACCACAGGAATATCATAACGGTTGGCAATCTCCATGATCCGTTCGCAATCGTAGGGCATGCCGTAGAGGGCTACCGGAACAATCGCCTTCGGCTTCTTTCCCGTCCGGGCAATGCGGTCTTTTATCGCCTCTTCCAACAGCACCGGATCCATATTCCAGGTCTCCGGTTCAGAGCCTACGAACACAGGCTTTGCACCCAGGTAAGTGATGGGGTGCGAAGAGGCACAGAAGGTAAAACTCTGTACCAGCACTTCATCTCCCGGACCGACACCACAGGCTATCAACGCCAAGTGTACGGCTGCTGTACCCGCACTCAGCGCTACTACTTCATGCGTACCACCCGTAAACTGTTTCAAATCCTCCTCAAAAGCATTCACGTTAGGCCCCAAAGGCACTACCCAATTCGTATCAAATGCCTCCTTTACATATTGCTGTTCCCATCCAGCTTCGCTCATGTGGGCAAGGCAGAGATAAATTTGTTTCTCCATAAGATTATATGATAAGTATTCAATAGCGTTCACCTTCCTAAAAATCAAGAAGATGAACTTTTTGAGTATTCCTAAAATTTAACGATTTATAATATGCTATACAGCCATTGACATAGAAACGAAGTCGTCATAATTCTCATTTCCACCCATCAAAAGCCTAATTGCAGGATTGCTGCCGATAAAATCGGCAGTTCCAGTTACTAATACGATTGATGAATTAATGCGCTTCGCGCAATTATATTTTTAGAATAGAAAAAGAAATATATCCGAAAAATAAGTGCATAAAAAGAAAGGTTACTTATGCCATAGATAATAAGGCACAAATAACCATTGTATAATTTTGAGAAATCTTTTCAAACTAATAGGAAGCACGTAAAAAACTTATTTTACTTTAGATTCACTGCTAAAAACGCCTTTAAAGGTTGCAATGGCTCAACATCTAAATTCCAATAATCTTTGTTATCAAATAACCAATCTCCAGAACCAAATCTATTACATAGTTTTCGTGGCAATTTCTGTGTTGTTTTCAGCTTCAATAAAAATCTTCGTCATATTACCTCACTTCAATTTCTTGGTTAATAGAATAATCCAAACTTTCCAAAGAATAGTGATATGACTTCAATTCATCATCAGAAGTCTTTAACAACTTAAAAGCAGCCACGATATTGTCAAACTTATAAAGTGCAGCGTCTCGTAATCCTTTTATGGAGTCCGTATCATGTGTCGTTATAAATAATTGAGTATTATTCCTGATAGCTGCATTTATAAGGACTTTCCATAAATTGCACATCACGGAATAATGGAACCCATTACTAATTTCATCAACAAGTAAAGCTCCATCCTTACAATCATACACAGCTGTTAGAAGAGAAACAATCTTTCTAGCGCCATCCCCCATCATATTTACAGGAATACGTTTTGCGAGACCTATATCCACAAGCATCTCTTTATCTGTAAAAATGAAATCTTTTACACGAGGTTCTATCAATTTAAGACCTTCTACAATAAAGTGTTCGTCCTTATTTTGAAGAATATTCTTCAGACCTTGTATTGACGCACTAAAATCATACTTAGGACTTAAATATGTACATCGCAAGGATTCTACATATTGCTTGGGCACAATACGAGTTGCATCAGTTGAATTCGCAGAATCAAAACGTAATTGTGATTCAAAGGACTCATCATCGATTTTGAAATCAAATCTTAATCCGTATCTTCCTTCTTCTACATTCGAAAGAATATTCGCATCCTCAGCATTAAGAGATACATTGTTTTGATTTTGCTCAAAAAGATTAATTTTCAAATCACGCTTTTCTTCATTCTCCATTCGGATATGAATTGGCAGAGTTGAATCTAAATTATAGAAATCAAATTTAAGGTCATTCAAACGAACTTTACTATAACCACGCATAAAATTTACATGGATTGATAGCAATGGATTGGATAACCCACTGACTAAAAACAAAGATTCCAACAATGAGGACTTTCCACAATTATTCTTTCCAAAGAAAAGATTAATCTGCTTAAAACCCTCTATAGAGGCATATCTTATACCCCTGAATCGTTCTATTTCGATTTTGTTAAACATTGTTTTTGCAGTTATTCGACTATAAATTAGTACACAAAGTTAAGCAAAATATCCAATATGAAGTTGTCTTTTACATTGTTTTTTGTATAATAAGAGATATTAGTCAACAAACGGTAAGCACTCAATTTAGGGCATACCCCTTTGAAAGGACACTTTTCAGTGCCCTAAATCGAGTTTTGTTAATTAATTAGTTTTGAAATTAACATTGGCTTGTAGCCAAAGTGATTTTGTCAGGAACCATGTTAACATAATCCCGGCATCCGTTAAAGATATTTTTGAAAAAAGTTCCGATGAAGTTCCAGACAGAACTGCCATGAAGCTTTACCGTTCCTATTACACTATGATAAGTCGCTGCCATCTCAGCACCGGCATCACTGCCATAATGCAGTGAATTGTTGCGTTGGGTAGTCAGCTTGCGAATGGTCCGCTCGGCAAGATTATTGTCTATCGGAAGTTCACCGTCATCCAAGTACGCAAAGAGCTCTTTCCAGAAACGATTCAAATAATTAAGAGCTTCCGTATAATACTGACTTCTAAATCCTGAATCCTTTGATAGTTCACTCTCCAGCAGGCTGCGCAATTCTATCAGGAGCCCTTTCGTTTCCAGGCTTTGCCTTTCACGTAACCTCTCTTCCGAGATTAATCCGGCATCAGCACATTTATGCTCCCGCATAAAGAATTCCTTTTAAATATCCGAAAAGCGTTCAGCGGCAGGTTCACCACCTTGATTGAAAGCCTTGACGAATTTGTTTCTTGCATGAGACATGCAAACCTGA
>CAMWGU010000139.1 GCA_947173895.1 uncultured Bacteroides sp.
TGCAGCCGAAGTAGGTGTTCACCGCGTTGCTCAGGTAGGTCGTATTCGTGCCGACAACGAGTATATAAGTATTATATTGATTAACAAGTAAATAGATAAAATGATGTTCAAACTGTATGACGGGCTTATTTGAACACAGTCCAAACAAAGAAATGCTAAATAAGCTGTGGACAAAGTTTTAGCTATGTTTACATCTCTTGTTTTAAATCAAAGGAGGAAATAGTAGATAGGGGATAATTACCGTGCAAGATCGGCAGAACGATTGAATGATATTAGAAAAGCAAGGGTCGTATCATTACTCAATACAGAGCTTGATACGACCCTTTTTAAGATGTTATAGTTACAAACTGTAACTGTCGGGAGATTCATTTTAGTTTTGACACCCTTAATGGACAAGTTTTCCCCTTAGTCGGTCAGGTTACAATGAACCCTACGTACCAAGCGTATTTTATACTTTATAGTGCTACCGGCCTGCAAAAATTTAGATGTAGTTTTAAATCCAAAAGCATACATGATTCCGTTACGATCATATATATACCGCTTTTCAATATCCAACAACGGATCTCCATTATTCAATCCTTGTATGACCTCGTTTAACTTGTCCAGCGATGCACCTTTGAAAGCGGAATGCAACGTCTGGGCCTCCGCTTCATCAGGAAGATGCCATCCGGCCGTTTCTTCGTCCTTAATTGTTTTTCCGACATTGGCAGCCAGACTGGTCCATTCACTCAGACTCATCAACAGGATATCGGCTCCCTTGGAAGTAGCATTTTCTATACCTGCCACAATACCTTCATTCCATATACTTCCTATTTCGGGCAAACCGGACAGATCGGGATCTACAGGAGGATTTTCGGTGCCGCCCCCTTCCTCGGAATCGCCGAAGCTGAATTTCACTTCCACAGGTTCTTTCCAATCTTCGGAAATCAGGCTACCTCCTACGGTGATATTGCCGGAATAGCTTCCCCCAATATTCAGAGGCACATTGGCCTCCGGCTTTCCTTTAAATGTGTAGCCGAAAGTCTTTGTCTGATTTTTGTCTTCCAAGGTTACGGAAAAGACTGTCTGCGATCCGCTTCCCGGGAAAACATAAAAGGGAGCGGCGCTCCATATTCCGCCCGCCTGCGGTGTGCAAGATATTTCGGTATCCGAGTCCTTGCCCGAATATTCTCTTGTGAAGGAGAGCGATGAATACAAAGGAGACATCCGCAGACTGACTTTCTCTACATCTGCTGGAATGTCCTTCAAGGTGACATTGACTAAAGACACTGCATAATACAGAGTGATAGAAACGGAAATGTTTTTCTTGCTGCCTACCGTAACCATCGAAGTTCCCATCATCAAGGCACGCATACTTCTATTCCCTTTCTTCATCACAATCACATCGTCCAAGGTGGGATGTTCCGGGATAATGTATTCTTCTCCCATGCCCGCTATTGCGACAAGGGTATATCGGGCAGAAGGCAGCTTCATCTCTATTTGAGCGTCGTCTGTTATTTTTTGGACAGCCGCACAGCTGCCATCTTCCGAAAATGCGTAAACATAAGCCGGATAATTGATCCGGGATTCTCCGCTAGAGCGGGCGGAGACTTTAAGCGGAAGGGTGGTCTGTGTCACTTCTTCTTCCTCCTCATCGTATATGTGCTGGCAGGCGGCAGTGGACAAAACGAATAGGACTAAAAAAATTTTTATGTAGATTGATTTGTTCTTCATTGTGTTTTATTGATTGGTAGGTTCAACTTCTTCTCCTTTAATGATGATTTCTTCCAAATCATTGCCCGGAGTCCATCCCGAAATGCTTCCACCTTCTATAATTATTTTGTCATCGTTTATTTTAAGATTGTATTCATAGATGCATCCGGACTGCAAATCGGGACATAGTTCGTCATGTCGTGCAATGTAGCTCTTATCGTTGAGTGTATATTGGATAGTCAGGACTATGGGATTATTTGTTGCGGCATCCTCTCTGCCTTTTCCGTTCAGGATGAAATAATAAAAAACATCCTGATTATTCATGAAATGATCCAGATCAATCCTGAGAGTGTTTTCCGTATTGCCATTGAACGTTACGCATTCCGTGTCAAAGGAATAGTAGCTTTGGTCCGTCAAGCCGTCTTTTTCCAGTGTGATCTGACGGATGTTTGCTTCCTTCATGTTCCCCTCGGCCTTTATGCCTATTTTCAGCAATGAAGAAACGTGTTTGAATGCATTATTATCTGTGAATGATACAACCCCGGCGGCGTCATTATAAGAAAGTTTTTTAGATGCGACCAAAAAGTCATACTTCGGAATGTTCTCCCAACTGCCGTCCTGCTTGCTGAGTGAGGGCATCTTCACTTTATCTATTCCGGTCGATCCGATTTCAGAATAAGGATAATATGCATAAAAAGTGTGCTCACTCTCCTTGTCTTCCCAGTAGAGCGTTTTTTCCGTTGTCCAGGATATTCCACTATAGGTCCAACAGACAGCTTCGTCGTTATCATCCATATAGACCCCTATTTTATCATCAGTCGCAAAATCTGCGGCAGATTCTATGTCTTCCGCTTGCTGTACATAGCGGGCATCGGAAACTGGCTTTCCGATTCTTGCCATAATAGATACCGTGTACTCTTTTTCTTGTTGCAATTCTGTTTCTGCCTCATTCTGACAAGCAGTACATAATAATGCCATCACTAACGATGCATACAATGTGTTTTCCATGATTTTTAAATTTTTATATTAACAAGGATAGGCTACAGCTTATCCATTAAAATCTTAATTTGAGGACAAGTTGAATTAGTCAAGGATTAAAGCACGTTTGCTCATGGTCGGTAAAAAATTGAACCTGTAGCCGTGGACAAATGTAGTCTATTATTCCCAAAAAGAAAAATTAAACAGTAAAAAAATGAAAAAATAAATAAATTATATCAGAAATAATTTTATTATTCAATCATTATAAATATGTAATACGCTGGTTATAAGCAGTATAATACAATATCGCTTTAGCGACTCATGGCAGTGGATGTGGTGTAGCCTTTTGTTGATAAAGCTTGCAGATCTTCATGTGTTTGGCAACCACCCAATTTATAAGACTATTGTTTGCTTATTCCTGCAAAAACTTTATCTTTGTGCTCAAACCAATAAACAAGCAGCAGACATGAGCGAAAAGATTTATCCCATCGGCATCCAGAACTTCGAGAAACTCCGCAAG
>CAMWGU010000140.1 GCA_947173895.1 uncultured Bacteroides sp.
GATAAAACACAGAAAAATTACAATAAAAATAGTACATGAAGGGATTAGAGGGGCACCTTCATGTGCTATTTTAATTTTTAGGGGACATTTACTGAATATCCCTAAATAATCTGCATAAATAAGGCATAAAGGCATGAAGTCATGTCCATATATGTCCTACTTCGTGTTTTTAGTTAATAACTATGGTCGTACCACCCGGGTGGCATGGACGTTTCACCCCGGGTGGTACGATGATAGAAGCTATATGATGCGGCTACTTTAACTGAATGAAGAAAGAAGTATAAAGGTATGTCTGCACCACTTGGTTGAGAATGGTCGGCTTGGTTTTTCCTTTATGCGTCCCGCTGATCGTAAGCCATAGGGAGGCAGTCGTGTGTCTGGGGGGGAGGCTATTTCATCATTTCATTCCTCAGCTTCTCCGCCACCTTGCGGTAGGTGGGCATATCCACGCCCAGCCGTTCGCCCAGTGCAATCATGTCGAACAGTAGCCCTTGTATCTCGGATTCGTGCCCTTTGGCGATGTCTTTCTGCATCGAGGCGGTGCTCTCCGGGTCCAGCTTGTCAATCACTTTCAGGTTGTAGACCACCGGGTCTTCAGTATAGGCAATGCCCATCCGGCGTCCTATCTCTGTGCTTTCGCGAGAGAGTCCGATGAAGGTGTCGCGCTCTTCTCCGGGATGTTGCAGGGGGCCCATCGACACGTTGTGGCAGGCTCCTGTGCAGGCCATGGCCGAGATGAAGGACCATTTGATGAAGGTGTCGCGGTTGATGTCGTCCGAGATGTCGGCCTTGATGCCGGCTTCCCTTAGCGCGGAGGCGATGGTTTCCAGCCGTCCGGGCACTACTTGCTGGTGGGGGTGTGCGCCGAAGACCAGCCGGAACACTTGCCCCATCTGGGTGATTTCGCCCGGTCCGGACACGAAGCCGACGATGTAGATGCAACCGTCGAGCACCGTTACACGTGGAACAAGCTGCCCGATGCGGGGCCCTGTGCCATACACGTTCAGGATGGGGACCACCAGTGTGTCCTGTCCCGAGGCTTTGGCCAGCAGGTCTTTGACAGAGTCTAACGAGTAGCCTTTCACGCATACGAAGATTATGTCGGCTTTTCCTTCGTATTCTTCGGCCGTGCAGGCCTGTACGTTCAGGAAGTGGTCGCCTTTCAGGTCCGATTTCAGATGGAGTCCTTCGCGTTGGATGGCTTCCAGGTGCTTGCCGCGGGCGATGCATGTCACGTCTTTGCCTGCCAGGGCAAGGAAACCGGCGATGCTTCCTCCTACACCGCCGGTGCCTACGATCAGGTATTTTTCCATGATTGTGATGGTTTGCTGTTATTGCCGCTTTGGGTTATACATTGAAGCGGAAGTGCATGATGTCGCCGTCCTGCACCACGTATTCCTTGCCTTCCACGCCCATCTTTCCGGCTTCTTTCACGGCGGCTTCTGAACCGTATTTGATGTAGTCCTCGTACTTGATTACTTCGGCGCGGATGAAGCCTTTCTCAAAGTCGGTGTGGATTACTCCCGCACACTGGGGGGCTTTCCATCCCTTGCGGTAGGTCCATGCCTTTACTTCCATTTCGCCTGCGGTGATGAAGGTTTCCAGTTCCAGCAGGTGGTAGGCCGACTTGATGAGGCGGTTCACGCCCGATTCTTCCAGTCCCACTTCTTGCAGGAACATCTGGCGGTCTTCGTAGGTGTCGAGTTCGGCGATGTCGGCTTCGGTCTTGGCGGCTACTACCAGGATTTCGGCGTTTTCTTCGCGTACAGCCTCGCGCACTTGTTCCACGTAGCGGTTGCCGTTGACGGCGCTGGCTTCGTCCACGTTGCATACGTACATCACCGGTTTGCTGGTCAGCAGGAACAGCTCGCGGGCTATCTTTTGTTCGTCCTTGCTGTCGAACTGCACGGTGCGTGCCGATTTGCCTTGTTCCAGCGCTTCTTTGTAGCGCACCAGCACGTCATACATCTGCTTGGCTTGCTTGTCGCCGCCCGTTTGTGCCTGTTTCTGCACTTTCTGTATGCGGCTTTCGATGGTTTCCAGGTCTTTCAGCTGGAGTTCGGTGTCGATGATTTCTTTGTCGCGCACCGGATCTACGCTGCCGTCCACGTGGGTCACGTTCTCGTCGTCAAAGCAGCGGAGCACATGCAGGATGGCGTCTGTCTCGCGGATGTTTGCCAGGAATTTGTTGCCCAGTCCCTCGCCCTTGCTGGCTCCTTTCACCAGTCCGGCAATGTCGACAATTTCGACGGTAGTGGGCACGATGCGTCCGGGATGGACCAGTTCGGCCAGTTTGTTCAGCCGTTCGTCGGGGACGGTGATGACACCTACGTTGGGCTCGATGGTACAGAAGGGGAAGTTGGCCGCCTGGGCCTTTGCGTTCGATAAACAGTTGAAAAGGGTCGATTTTCCTACATTGGGAAGGCCGACAATGCCACATTGTAAAGCCATAATTCTATATTTGTTTTTTGTTTTGATTCGTTGGTTTGTCTTTCTTTCTATTTCTGGGCAAAGTTACCAATTTATGGGATAAGTACAAAGCAATCCTGGCATAAGTAGTCGGGGGTGGTGGCTTTGCGTGAAGGGGATGGGGCTGTCGTGTGTGGTATGTTTGTTATGGCTTCGGGGGACATTAGCTTAAACAGTTTTCGGGGTAGCTTCCTGTTATTGTAGCCCGTGATAGAATATACAATTGATCAAGGTCGTAATAGGAGGCGCATGAAAAGTAGTTAAAGGGCTGTATTGGAGTCTTGATCAATCATACGGATGACGTTATCACACAGCGAGGGATGCGTTCTGGACCGGATTCGGCAAGAAACGTGATAAGGAGGCATTGTTGATGTCGCTTTTTTAAGTGGTATAGGTGATGCTGAAAACGAGAGGTTGTAAAAATACGTAAGTATGTATAGGCGAAATACACAATTAAATGGAATCGTTCTCAAAATATTTTCGAGAGATAATATTAAAATATTGACACTGTCCATAATTTTGTGTAAATGGAAACAGGATTCAGTTGTAAGTTCTTCT
>CAMWGU010000141.1 GCA_947173895.1 uncultured Bacteroides sp.
TTTTAAGTGTTTATTGAAAATCAAGTAATTCCGTCTTCTAAGTTCCCTCAGAACTCTGTTTTTTCAATTAAATTTAGATTAATGCTGCAAATATATAATAAATTTAATATATGAAAGAAAATATCAAAAAATAATTTTATTCCGGCCTACATTTTTAACAGTTGCGGAAAGTTCTCGTTCTTGTTCTTAAAGTTTAGACCGCTTATTTTTTGTTCTTACTTTTTAACATCCATACTAAAGCCAAAGAAAGAAATTGGCCATGCGGTAGAATAAAAGTAACACTACCTTATTATTTATAAGCGATAAATGAAGTGGAACTGTTATTGGAAATGAATAATCAAGAAATGGCTGAAATTGCTATTGAATGATAATTTGGGGTCAACGGATATTTTAGGTTGATAGCCTTTCTTTATATATGTACAATATATAGTCAATCCGAATATGGATATCAAGATTCACGGAACATGCAGGCCTGTGCATCGGAACATAGCAGGCTTGTTCACTGTACATGCTTGGCCTGTTCGTTGCACAAGCTTAGTTTGTTCGCCGCAACGATTCCGCCTTGTCGTAAAACACGTACGTATGTGTGGGCTTGTACATACGTACGTGTAGGCCTATGCATACGTATGTATAGGCTCACACGTACGTACGTGCAAAGGACATCTTCCCCTCATCAGGTTGCTTCTTCTCCTTCTCCCTTCATCCTTTCATTTTTAGGTAAACCGGCTGTTAATCAACCGGCTAAAAATGACAGGATATCCCCTCACGACCCTTTCAGCCACCGGCATGAGTCCTTTCACATCTGCCTTCAGCAGTTTCGGCATTTTGCCTTTTGTGTGCCAATGAAGGGAGGATGAAAGGAGGATGAAGGAACCCGACAGAGTGTCCTTTCACCCTCGAAATCCCCATCAACAGGGCGTTTTGGCAGCCTATGAAAGGAGGAAAGGGAAAGTAGAATATCAGTACTATGGATTATTTGAAGGGGTAACCATGCAAAATTTTAGAAAGGTACCGACTTAATTCCTTAATATATTATGTGGGTCTGCTATAATTAATAAATTAGTGTACCTGAAATACACCAATAACTATTACTTCCTCCTTCTGGAGCCCCTTGGGGTATTTTCACAGAAAGAATATGTTCTCCGGCTTCCAAATCTCCCAAATAGATATATTCTGGATTAGTAACTGTACCTGGACACCAGTTAGATCGGCTCAGGTCGGATGAACTTAGTCCATTCGAGAAATTGCCGGAACAGGGATTCCAATTGCGATAAGTACCACAGTCGTCACGCCACGGAATGAATGAAATAACTTTTTGGCCATCCAGATAGATTGTATTCGGCTTTTGATTAAATTCATCGCCTCCGCCCCAACCGCCATGGCCGGTAGTAAGATAATACAGACGTGCATTCTTGACAGGTTCTTTCAAGACAAATTTCACTGTCAGCGAATCATTACGCATGAAAATAGGATAAGGTTGTCCGGCTTGTTCCAGATAGTTTACCGTATTGAATAAGGGAATAGCATTGTAAACTCGATGCTCTTCATCCGGATAATACTTCAACTTTAAAGATAGCTTATGTCCTTTAGCATCCCAATTGCCTATGTAAGCACCTATCCATGCTTCTCCTTCCATCTTTTCCATTAGTGAGGTTATTTCTGTCTTATAAATGACAGAATCCACCCAATTTTGGCCTTTTACTTTATTATGGTTGAATTTACGAACACCAAATCCTGTAAAGAATCTCATCAATTCTAAAGGTACATCATAATTGTCAGTCGAAACAAGTCCGTGATAGTCAGTGTCTTCTGAATGAAAGGCAGGAACATTATTCAAATTGCGTATAGCATCAAGAAAAGATTGAGCCTTATCTGTAGGAATCATAAAAATAGATCCTGTACGATCGTATGCATCACCATCCGAATATTGTGCCACTTCGGCAAATAAAGTACGGTTTTTCACATAATCGGGCAATTTTACTTTTTTCAGAATAATGGTTCCTCCGCCAGCACTGTATTGTATTCCTTCTTCCAAAGTATCGGGTAATTTAGCTCCATTAAAACAAATGGTTTGTTGGTCAAAAACAGGAACGGTTATCACTCCACTTTGATTGATGGTATATTGATAATCGGCTGCATCCATCGTTTCTCCCCAAGTAGTAGGTAATAAATCTACTTCTTTTTTCAAAGGAGTGATGAGCGTTGCTTCCTGTACCATATCGCCGTTGCGAATTACCTTTAGTACCAATCCATCAGGAACACCAACATTAGCTTGCGGAGTTCCACGAAATGGAATATCTTTAGTATACCATACTTCAATCGTGTTAGAGTTGATAGATGTGCGTACGATTTTGCAATTCAATCCTAAATGCTTTCCTTCACCTTTTTCTGTAAATCCTTGCCCGAATTCAAAAGGAGTAGCAGCTGAAATAATTTTCCCATCAGGTAATTCGGCACGACGGTAAGATTGGAGTGCGACATAGTCTATGTAGTTTCCAGTTATTGGTGTTTTATCTTTAGAACGTTGCTCTGATATTTCTTTCTGCTTTTCTTCCGGCCACTTATTTTGCAATGATACTCGGTCGCCTGAAACTGTCATTAACAAACTACCAGGGCGTGTTTTCCCTTTATAACTAGATTGATAAGTTACTTCAATTCCCTTTGCATTCTTAACCTTTTTGAGATAATTCTGTGCGCAAATTGCGGATGTGCTCATGAGAAAACATAGGAGCAACCATAAACTTTTAGTTGTGCATTTTTTCATAATTCCTTTCATGTGTAAATATGATTTATTGATATTCTGTTATATTATTAACGGAATACAAAG
>CAMWGU010000142.1 GCA_947173895.1 uncultured Bacteroides sp.
GTTTTTTGAGGAAATTCACGTAAGTGGCTGGTTTACAAGTATGCTATAAAACATATTTTTGCGCATATGTGGAAAGAGATACGTGCAGGATATACCTTAATATATATTCTCGCAAGCGCAGGCGCGCAGGCATATTTTGTGTATAAAGTCCACAACCTTTCATCTTTTACAAATTCACGCAGACTGCAAAGCGCCAGTGGCTTCATTCGGATAGAGGCATTCCTACAGCCAGAGAGTTATACCCACATACGAGCGTATGCCTGGCAAGAACAGGCACCCATTGACCTGCCGTGCACTCACAACTGCCTAAGCAGCAACCGCTGGAACAGGTTCCGTTCGCGTATCACCACCGATGCCATTCCTGTCAGCCCCTTATCAGAGGCAATTTACTGCCATAATTGGTACACAGTCTGTCGGGCAAAGACACCTCCAAAATATACATCCCTTCAGGAATAGGTACAGGAGAAACAGCGGACACCCTTCCCTCGATAAGCCTGTGCAAAGCGGCGGATCTCCAGTTCGCGACGGTACTTCATGAAGGCAGTAATCCACGCCACATACAGCCCGTTGCCAATGAAAAACACCAGCAAAATCATCGGATTATAATAGGCCAGCACCCCGCCGAAGATGAAGAAATTGACAAAAGAGAACAAAGTGCCGATGGACGAACCGGTCAAAAAAAGCGCAAAGGCAGTTTCATCAACTTAATCAGGAAATCTGATATAAGCGAAATGTTGATGCGCGTATTCACATGAAGCAGTATCCAGCTACGGATAAACTCCACGGCCAGTTGGGAGACAAACACCATCAGCTACGCCACCAGGATCAATGTGATGAAATGCAGGTTACCGTCACGTATTCCCGTACCCACCAACGACTGGGTGAGGAAAGGAAAGACAAGCTGCAACAGGCTGATAGCAAGCATTCCCAGCAGCAACTGCACAATCTGGTTCCTGTAAAGTGTCAGGTAACCAGAAACGAAGCATACAACCTGCAAGCGGAAGCCATGCTGGACAAACTGATAGAAAACTGCAATGACAATACACCTCTAACCTACAGCAACGGTCTATGCGGCATAGGAGTAGCAATAGAGTACCTGCTGCAACATTCTTTTATAGAAGGAGACGCTGACAGAATTCCGTCTATAGAATGCAGACAGAAACTTCTTTATCGGTATAACTAGGAAGAATAACTTATCATAACGAATCCTTATTTGCTTTTTTCTTCCTACACATTATCACCAACGGATTGGTGCTATACCCCCATCCGTCCAATTGCTTTTGGAATGCCGGAGACACATGGTAATTTCCCTTCTTGATCTCTTCTGTCAAAGGATACCATTCGATGACATTCATGTAATAATCGCCTATCACCCAATAAGGCCATATCGGAGGGCCTCCCAAAATGTCATCCGTGAAGCGCGTGCCTTCCTCACCAGTGGTGACAAAGCCTTCCCTTGTTTCCTTGTCATAGACTATGTAGCGGAAATTATCTTCGTTGTGAACATACTTCCTACCATCTACAGCTGCATATCTTTGTGTGAGCAAGAACAGATAACGGTCGTCTTCGGCTACGGAAGGGAAACCCCAATAACGGGAACCATGTTTCTGTGATGCTTCAAAATCATACCACGCCTCATATTCCAACGGTAATTTATATTTTCCCATATCAAAGGTTACATAAGGTTCATGTTTTTTGCCCGTTATCCGATAAATCGTATCGTTCACTTCTTTACCTTTCATATAAAGGGTATCTTTATAACGATAAAAAGGTTTGTAAACTTTTGCCATATGAAGCCCGGTCAGTCCTTTAATTTTCATTCCCCAAAACGGACAAGGTATGGCGCGTACCGTATCCCTTTGTTCATTCAAAGCATACGCTATGTATTTATCTATTTCACAAGCCGCCGTAATTATCCATAATATAGACTCCGAAACGGCTATTCTAAAAAGTTCGCTTAATTTCTCCGTTCGAAGGTAATTCCCCTCCAAATCATAATACAATAATTTGCCATAGTCATCCAACACCATTTCTTGTTTGTCTGTGTCAATATCCATATTGAAAACAAAAGAATACTCTCCGGGGCCTTGCCCAACTGCTCCAATGGTTCTGATGTATTCCCCTTTATTAGTAAACTTGTACACGCCATCTCGTGCGTGGACAATCCAAAAACTATCTACCGGGAGATATCCCAAATACAAGTAATAGGAAGATTATCAGGCGTTTTCAGTTCTACGTATTCTACCGTGTCCGCTATATCCGATATTTTCATGGCACGTTCTGTGCTCAGGCATTGTTCCAAATTCACATGGTAGAGTGAGCCTTCATCTTGAAGGGAATGCTTCTTTTGTGCTGTACATCCGGAAAATAATTGAAAAATCGCGGCACAACACAAAAGGGTATAAAATGCGGAGTTTTTCATCTTCAATAAGATTTAAGATGAAAAGAGTGTTCGGATTATCAGACGTCCAAACACTCTTTAATAATTAAGATGGATCAATAATAATATCCTTTATATTGCTCCTGACTACTTTTTTCAGGTGTTTTTGTTCCACACAAATCGGCACAATAATCTCCACCTTTCAGCACTTTCATCTATCTTCTTTCCAATTCCTTCTTGGAAAGCTCATTCAATTTAATCTTTTTAAACTGTTTCATAAATATTATGTAACTATTCAGCGGACACACTGAGATATTCGCCGTTCAGAAAAGGGCAAGTAT
>CAMWGU010000143.1 GCA_947173895.1 uncultured Bacteroides sp.
TGTCATCGCGGGTGATATACACCTGGATGCGTCCTTTGGAGTCCTGCAATTCGATAAAGGAGGCTTTGCCCATCACGCGGCGGCTCATCATACGTCCGGCTACTGATACTTTGCGAGGCTCCTCGTCATCTTTGAACTCTGCTTTTATATCTGTCGAAAATGCGTTGGTTACATACTCAGCTGCGGGGTATGGTTCGATGCCCATAGCTCGCAATTCGTTCAGACTGTTTCGTCTGATAATCTCCTGTTCACTTAGCTCTAATACGTTCATCCTATTAAAACATTAACTCAATTTGGGGACAAAAATACGAAAGATTTTGTAAAGTACCTCATTCTGACGTGTTTTTATTTCGATAAGGCACTGCGTTTTCATTTAAAAGCCCTAAAAAACACTCCGTATTATCCCCTTGTAAAACACGTACGTACGTGTGAGCCTTCGCGGCCGTATGTGTAGGCCTACACGTGCGTATGTGTGAGCCCACACGTACGTACGTGTTTTTGGCTGCGTCCACAGGCATGGATCGGCTGTTTTATCCACTATACGGACGGGGAACATTATACAGAAAAAAACACCCGTCAACACCGTCTTTTCTTCCGTTTGGGATGAAGGAAGAAAAGACGGTGTTGACGGGTATTGGGGTTAATCGGGAAGGAAAGTTATAGCTTTTCTATCTTTGCCAAGTAACCGCCTCCAGCGAGCAGTTCGATTTTCAGTTTCTGTCCGCTCTTGATTTTACGGTTGCTGATGACTATTTTTTTATAGTTTGTCCCTTCGTCTGATGCCACGGTCATCCGGTAAGTGCCTTTGGGGAGGAAATCCATTTTGAGTTCGCCTTTATAGGACATTTCGCCGTTGAGCACGGATAGGTACCAGGTGTCGCCGCTTCTTCTGGCCAGGGCGGCCAGCTCTCCGATGCGGCTTTCGGGCAGCACGCGGGTTTCATCCCAAACCACCGGCACTTCTTCGATAAACTTCCGTCCCGGACACGACAACATGTCTTCCATGTTGGCAGCAAAAATCAGCATGGGGGAGGTAAAGGTATAGATGCTGGCCAATTGGTGTGTAAAGGTAACCGACGTCGGACAAAATTGTCTGAAGTTCAGCGGAGTATAGTCGGCAGGACCTGCCAGCCAGCGAGTGAAGGGCAGTACTGTGTTGTGATAAGGCCATGCCGGGCCGGGTGCCCAGCTGTTTTCGGCGCCTACGCATTCCAGCCCGCGTACGGCTTCTTTTGCCAGCAGGTTGGGGTAGGTGTAATTGTCGCCGGTTAGCTTGTTCACTCCGTGAAATATGACCATCAGGTGTGCTTTGGCGGCATCTTTCAGGATGCTCTCCATCAGGTTGACGGTGAAGAGGTTCTCGGTATGGAAGAAGTCTATCTTCAGTCCTTTGACGCCGGCTTCGGTGCATTTCTGCATGAAGCGTGCCCGTTCGTCGGCGTCCACCAGCCCTATGTCGGTCTTGTTGCCCCAACGGGGGGAGGAAGGCCGCCACACCCAGATGTCCACACCCTTGGTTTTGGCGTAGTCGGTCAGTTCTTTCAGAAGTTCCCATTTAGAGCGGCCGTTGGCGTTCTTTTCTGTTTCTCCCCAAAGTTCCCATCCGTCGTCTACTACCACCGATTGCAGCCCGAGTTCGGCGGCGCCGTCCACGTATTTCTTATGGTTGGCCACGCTGAGGCGGTCGTTCCCTTCTGTCAGCCAGGTAAAGACCGAACGTCCAGGCTTGATCCATTCCGTGTCTTTTCCTTGCGGGAAAAGGTTGGGGTCGGGACGGTCGGACACGTGGGCGATGATTTGGTTGTTGACCAGTCCGTCCAGATCTTCAGCCAGCATCAGTACGCGCCACGGGGTGACTATTTCATTTCCTCCGTTGCGCGGCGAAGTGATCCACGGTATGTTGCGCACTTCTTCGTGCCAGTATTTGGAGTCGGGTAGTCCGGTGATGGTTCCAGACACCACATGTCCTTTATTTTCTACGTAACCAAACTGTACGCGGTTGCCTTCTTTGCCCAGTAGGACGGCTCCGTGGAAATGGAAGAGGTTGGCCTCGGTGATGGCGGCGTATGTTCCGTCGGGCAGAAGGAACGTAGCGGGAGGTGCCAGCAGTTCGTCCTTGATGGAGTCGGTGTTGCGGTCCTGATAAGCCTGTATCCATCCGTACTGGAATGGGCCGCTGGCATACCACACGTGGGTGCCCGACGGGAAAGTGAATGCTGTCTGTTCGCCATAGATGCAACGGGGACCGTCGGAAGGGATGCGGTAGCGGAGGGCTATTCCATCGTCAAATTCCCATGAGTCGATGTAATAACTGCTTCCGTCTTTTTGTTCTATGGTGTATGTCTTATACTTTCCGGAGGTTGTGCTGGCGGTGCTGCTTTTCACGTCTTTCCCCAGCAGGCGGTTGTCGATGTTCATTCCTAGGGGTGAGGAAAGGATGACGGGCTGGCCCTTAAAGGAGACATCGAAATGGAGCTGGCCGCCTTCTGTCCCAATGTTCATTTTGGCCTGTTGCGCCTGAAGCAGGCCAGGGATGGAAAAGGTAAATGCCAGATAAACTAGTCTTTTAAAATTTGCTTTAGTAGATGACAAAAAATGAATTTTATCGGTTATATTATTGATTTTTAATTA